>JARRNE010000020.1:0-23482 GCA_037385305.1 Chromatiaceae bacterium
CGCTCGACTGACGGAGCGCTCGGACGAGGCCGGCTCTGGGCATGTTGAGAGTCCGCATACCGCCGTTGAGGCGAAGCGGTCAGTGACCGCTTTCAGGACGACGAGTCAACCCCTGGTTGATCAACATAAGCTGAAGGTGCTGGCTGAGCTTGGACTCGACGGAGCCTTCTTCGATGACCTGGTTAGCGGATTCCTCCGCGACGCGGAGCGCTCACTGTCCCAGCTTTGCTCGGCTGCCCGGGAGAGGGACTACCCACAGTTTCGCAGTGCCATACACGCCCTTCAAGGTAGTGCGGGTGAGCTTGGAGGCATTGGCATTGTGGCCTTGTGTAACGAGCTCAAGCAATTGAGACCCTTCGAGCTCGGATCGCCTCCGGCCCGACAATTGATTGATGATATTCGTCAGGCCGTATCGAGAAGCAGGGTTGTATTGACGGAGTTCGCTCATCAACACTGCGATGTGGTCACCTGAGGTGATGGGCGGCCGAAGCGCCCAAGCGTTCAGCGCTTCGCCCATGGTCAGGACGTTCATACATTCTTACGCGCGAAACCACCAGGAAATGGAGCTATCCACGAATTACGCTACTTGGATGGCGTGCCCATTATTGCCAAGGGGGCCAATGATCAGGTAACTCCCGGCGCGGGGGCCGTGGGTCCGGTGAGGTGGTTTGTTGTAGGTCTATGCCACATACGCGGATAGCGCGCACGGAGTAACAGCCCCTGCTCCTGAGTGCAACTCAATATCCTTTCCCGGCTTCGCAGTCCTTCGGGGAGCCTGCTGGATCAGGCGGTCCGGCTCGGATCGCTTGTGGTGCTGCCGGGCGACGAGACGTGCCATCATCCGCAAGTCCCGCGGGCCCAACCGCAATGCGGCCTCTACCCAGGCGTCGACAATCGCCATCAGCTCCTCCAGCGTGATCGGGTTGGCGTAGTCCCGCACGCGGCGGAACGCCCGGAACCCATTTCGGGCACGGTTCTCCCGCCTAATGTACTCATAGACCGCCATCTCGCCTTCACCATCTTCCACTAGGATGTCGACCAGGCCCATCTCGTATAGCTCCTGAGCTTGATAGACGTTCCCGCTGAGAATCATCTGTTCAGCCCGTTTCGGGCCTAACTTTCGTGAGAGCAGGCTGTAAGCACCCATGCCAGGGAAGAGATTAAAGAGGATCTCGGGAAAACCCATGCGAGCCCCTTTCTCGGCAACCAATATATCGCTCGACAACGCGGCCTCAAAACCCCCTCCAAGTGCGTCGCCCTGGACGAGCGATATAGTCGTGACATCTTGGCCAAAGTGACAAATGTTTGCATAGAGCGCGTCGATACAGGCTCTGCCGTATGTTGCGAATCCGGCCCGATCATTGATTTGCGCAAGGCGCTTGAGGAGTTCCAAGTCACCGCCCAGATTGAACACCCCCGGTACGTTTGAGGCGATGACATGGTATTTGATCCCAGCGGCGTCAGCATTGTTATGGAGAAATCCGAACCAGTCATTCAGCTCTCTAAGCAATCGTTGCGTAAAGCAGGAGCGCGGTTCCCCATGCAGATAGCACCAGGCCACTTCGTACTTTGTGTCATGATAGGGGGTGATTTGTTGGAAAGGGTGCGTATCGATACTGGTTACGTTACTGGAAGCGACTGCGTACATAGTATTCTCCAGATGACCTTTAAAGATGAGGGGTGACGCCCAGGTCGGGCCGGAGATCGACTCGACCTGAAAACCGTCGTGCGGGGAGGAGCCTGGTCGGATGCCGTGTGCGGACCAAGGAGCTGCAAAGGGACTTCGGCCCCGGGGTCCGCGCGCTGAAAGGCAGCCGGTCGTGTGTCCACAGACGAGCGAGGATCTGCCTCAGACCAACGAGTCATGACTTATGCTGCACTGCAAAAATCTGCCGCATTTGCAAAGACTTGGCGCCCCCAGGTAATGTTAGCGCGAAGCACATAGGGTCAGCGGGATCCGGGGTCGCAAGTGTGATATGGATCGCATTCGCATTGCGTGGCTGTCGAGACCATCAGGTTGGGAGACGTTCCGGGAAGAACCTTGATGGGGTGAGCAGGGGGGTGGCCGGGATTACTACAGCACGAGGCCAGGTGGCTATGTGCTGCTGAGCTGAAGCCTTGTACCTCAGCATTAGCGTATGCGTATATTAACCCACATGAATGGGCGCAGTATATTAGGGAAGACTCATATACAGCACGCTTCCATTGTTTCCTCGACGAAACGATTATGGGATTGGCTTCATTCCCCGAGGCGGCGCTTTATTTAAGTCGCAACCAATCAGTTAGACGTGAATAATGGCTCGCCTCGTGGTGTAAACGAAGCTGGCTAAGCCGAGGATTGTCCGCGGAGAGGAGCCCTTATTCGATGGCCATCTTACGCACGCACGGTTAGCTGCCGAGCCTTCACCTGCGCCGGGTGGTAGGTCCGACTTGGCGACAGCAAGAAACGAGGGGAGGTTAGGCTGCGGCAACTTCGCTACGAGAAAGTGATTAAGTGGTCGGGTTGGCCTCTTCAATCATCGTTATGCAAGTGGCGGCGGTGCTGCCGGTGCTCACGCCAGTCGCGGTCGTGCCAGCCACGATATCCGCCGCGAGAGTAGACCACCGCCCTATAGGGCGCCACGACCGCCCCGGCAAACGAACGGCTCCGGCGAGCCCGCCAAGGTCGTCGGGCGTCTGCGGCGCCGCAGGCCGGCCGCTGCTTGAGCGGCGGGCGGCTAGCCCTCTGCCGCGCAGCCGACCTCTGGCGCCTCGATCTGGTCGCCCTGGCAGCCAAAGTGCGGTCTGTGATGTGCTGATCGTTCATGCGTCGTTTCTCGACGTTGCTTCCAAGTCACCGGCGTAACGCCGAAGGAGAGCCGAAAATGCGCGAGAGCTGGGAAGAGGTTGCTGTTGGTGGGAGCCCCATGTCCTGCTTTGTCGCCCGCCCGGACGGGGATGGTCCCTTCCCCGGGGGGGACCCCGCGTCAAAGGATGACCCCCTCATGCGGATGGGCCGGCTACGAGATCAGCAGTTGCTGGAGGATTTGGCGATTGCCACGACCCACCTGAGAGGCCTCTCATACGTGGATGAAAGCCGGGTCGGATCCATAGGTTTCTGCATGGGGGGCCGTATCGCCTACCTCCACGCGACTGCGGATCCCAACCTCGAGGCCGCCGTTGTCTTCTACGGCGGGAATATTCTGGTCCCCTGGGGCGAGGGGCCGGCGCCCTTGGAGCGCAGCGCGGCGATCGTTTGTCCGATGCTCGGGCTGTTCGGACAGGAAGACACAAACCCAAGCCAGCAGGACGTGGCCCGAATCGACGAGCATCTGACTCGGCTCGGGAAGGTCCATACCTTCCACTCCTATCCAGGGGCCGGACATGCCTTCTTGAACGACAGCCGGCCGAGCTACCGGCCGGATGCCGCTGCGGACGCTTGGGGCAAGTGTCTGGCGATGCTGCATCAGCATCTCGGGTGAGATGCAGGCGGACAGGGCATGGCCGGCGGCGCCCCAGCCCCCGAAACCGGTATCTTCTTGGGGCTTGCGGACGGAAGCCGGGGGGCGGTGCGGCGGGAAGATGGAGCGGCGCCTAACCCTCGCGCTGGGGCGGACTTTGCGCCCGATCGGCCGCCTTGGGCGAGGCGGCAGCGCCGGCTGGGGTGAACTCGGTCTTTGGTGGTCCGGTCACGGATGACGCGGGTGGCGGAGGCAGAGCCGTCGCGGGCGGGGACGGAGGGGGCGATGAGGCGGCTGGCGCAGTCGACGGGCTTGGGGCGGCTGCGCCCGCGCTGACCGTTGCTGCCGGGCCTTGGACGCTTCCGTCCGAGCTGGCCGCCGGCAAGGTATTCGCAGTGCTTGCCTCCGCCCCGTTCGCCGATCCCGCGCCGGCAAGCTGCTCCTTTGTATCATGACCAGGGGCAGGGCTCTCACTGGGTGCAGTACCCGGGGCCGGCCCGGCGGCAGGCTTGGCCTTGCGCGCCTTTGCCGCCGCCGCGGCCCGTTCCTCCGCGATATAGGTCGCGTACGATGGGCCATTGCCTTCCACGGATACGGGTGTTCCGAGGCTGACCGCCCGATACAGGAGCGGCGCAAATGCCCTGGGCATGCGTATGCAGCCATGTGAGGCTCGGCGGCCAGGGCGGGGAATTGGGCCTCCGTGCATGGCGATGCCGTCATTGGTGAGGCGGAGGAAGAAAGGCATCTTGGCGCCTTTGAAATGGCCGCCCGGCGGAATCGGATCCCGTCCCAGCTTGGCGTCGCGGACCACAACCCTCCCGCGCTTGTCGTAAATCCTCCCGTAAACGTTTGAGGTCTTCTTCACGGCCTTTTCGAGCACGGCGAAGTTGCCCACGGGTGTCGGGTGCTTCCTCACACCGGATGCCACCGTCGTCCAGCCAATCTCCTGATCGCCGTCGTAGAACCGTGCCTTTTGCTCATTGACGCTGATCTCGATGTGAGAGACCTTGTGCCCATCGCCATTCCATTCGTAGAGCGGGTGGGCCCTTGCCGCCTGCTTAGCCTCCACCGCCGGCTTTGCGGGCGCCGGCGTCGGCTTGTGCGTCATGGAAGCCGGCTTGTACGGATACAAACTGGCGCAGGAAGAGAGCAGTGCGAGCGCTGCGGCCCCGTAGATTACAGAGGCGCCCTTCGCCAACATGTTGGAGGTTCCGGCATTGTTCTTGGTCATAGGCTCGAGTTTCGGTGAAGGAACAGCGGTGGAGATACCTCATAATATTCCCACGCACACATCCCAATAATAAGGTTAGCGCATCTTCAATGTGTGAGACCACCCGCGATGGGAAGATTCCGCAACCCGTTTGCAATTCGCTTTGCGAACCAGCGCCCAATTCGTGGAGTGCCGGGAACCGGGAAGCCCTGATAACCGTTCGGTCCCCCTTGAACAGACGGGGGTAGGCGAGCGACTACGACCCCTGACAACTCCCACTGTGTCCCGCCAACCTGCTCTTGCGCCCGCCTCGCCGTGGGCTCGCCACCCCGCTTCATGGGTCCGCATCGGGCGGACGGCAGGTCCCAGGTCTACCCCTGAACGATCGGAATGGAGATGATCTCGCCGGGCGGTAGCACCGCGTCGAAATCAACGTCTGGGTTGTACTGTCGCAACAGCCACAAGGGGATGTCGTATTGACGGGTTGCGAGAATCCAGAGGCTCTCTCCGTTCTTCAGCCGGTGCTCCAGGACGCCTTGGATGTGGAATCGTCGGAAGTAATCCGCTTGGAGCGACTGATGGTAGGCGATCCGCCGCTGCTCGAACTTTCCAGGTGGGACCTTTGAGAAATCCAGTTTCAGGCGGTGGCCCACCACCAATGGTTGACCCTCGTGCAAGTGGTTGATTTGCGCCAGCCGATCTGAGCGAAGATCAAGCCAGTCGGCGTAGTGACCCAAAGTCTCCGCTGCCTGAATTCGAATCGTACCGTCGTTTCCGACGCCGTAGTCCGCCGGGTCGGCCGCAAGCACCGGCTGCGATTCCACCGGTAGGCCAGCGCTGTCAACGCCTTGCGCGTCCGTCGTCTGGGGATCGCTCTCCGGTTCGTCCGCAAAGACATCGTCTGAGACCCTCTCAGCCGTGGTCTCGGGCGGCTGTGGCTGTTGCCCGGTTGAGCTTTGCTCCCCGTCGCTGTCCGTCGCTGGCTGGGGAGACTGCGCAGGAGCGGGGGCGAGAGAGAGATCGCGAGCGACGCTTGCGACGAGCAAGATCCCCGTGGCGGGCTCGCGCCTGTGCCCGCCATTAGACGTGCCCACCTCATTCTCAGCCACCACAGGCTCCGCCACCTCCGCGGTTGGGCTCGGCCCAGCGGCTGCAATCTCCGCTGAGCCGCGGCTGAGACGCTCCGGCGCCGGTCCTGTGGCGACCAGGAGCTTGTCCCCGGCGCGGATCCGATCCGGGTCCTTCAGCCGGTTCATGGTCATCAGCTCGATCACGCTGGTATCACATTTCTGCGCGATCTCGGACAGGGATTCACCGGGCAGAACAGTGTGATAGATATCCGGCTTTTGGGACGCATAGCCCGCGGTTTCGGCGAGCTCCCGGAGCTTGCTTTCGGCTTCGGCGATCAGCTGGTGGGCGGGAAGCCGCAACAGGTAATCCCTCGGCACAAACTTGTCGTCCGCCCAGACGCTCCCCGGGAGGGACGGGTTCAAGGCTCGCAGGTACTCGCGATCGATGTCGAACGCGTCGGTGATGGCCGCCACCGGGAGATACGCTGGCACGACAACGGTAACCGGATCCCTATCGGACTCGGTGAGGTCATCGCCAAAATATTCTGTGGCGTTGCGGGAGACGTCCAGCGCTGCCAGAAACGCAGGATAGAAGTTGCGCGATGCAAAGCCAAAGGGCGATTCCTCGACCCTTCCGAGCAGCTGGCCGATATCGCTCGTGCCCGCCTCGCGCACCGCCCGCCATACGCCGGACAGTCCGTGATTGTAAGCAGTAAGCGCGAGCGGCCAGCTCTTGAGCACGGCGTAATTGTGCTGCAGCAACCGCGCGGCCGCCTTGCTGGACTTGTAGGGATCCAACCGCTCGTCGACGGTGTCGTCCACCCGCAGGTAGCGCTCTGCAGTGGTCGGCATGAGCTGCCAGAGACCAGCTGCCCCGGCCTTGGAGCGCGCCTTCGGGTTATAAGACGACTCCAGGTGGGGCAGGGCAACCAGCTCCGCCGGGAGACCCTGGGCCCGGAAGATGTCCGTTATCCGACTCTTCCAGTGTTCCGAGCGGAGCAATCCCTTCTTGAACCGATCCGACTGGCCCCGCTGGAATCGAACGCGCCCCGCAGCGGCCCGTAATTGGTCCGCAGTCGCCTTGTCCCTCCACGCGCGGAGCGCCCGCCGCTCCGTCTTGGTCAATCCCTCCCGCTTGCCTGCTGCCAGAGCCAGCAGCGCGCGCCGATACCGCCCGTTTGTCCTGGCGATGACCTTGTCCTGCACCGCAGGGCCCACGTACGGGTTCAGCCGCAGCACCTGGTAGACGACGTTCACATAGAGGTTGTCGTGGACCAAGCCGCTGCTGGTGTCCAGCTCCGTATAGACACGGGTCCAGAAGGCCACAGCGGGCTCGATGGTCGCCGGGCATGGGAACGCCGCCGAACCTCTTGGCGTGCGGTCGGTTGCGAGTGCGGCGGCAGACGCGAAACCAAAGGCGACGATTAGCGAGAGCGTGAGCCTAAGCGTGCGCATGGTGCGTCATCGGGGTACGTCGCATGTTGGTCCCCGCGTGTCGGACAGCGGCCGGCGGACTCGCCCCTTGGCCGACCGGTCAAACCCACGGTCAGGTGATGCGTGGACAAGATAGTCCATTTCCCCGGCGGCGTCCTCCACGCGCCGTCACATTACTGAGGCATTGGCTAGCCGGTGCGCCATGCCAGAGCGCGGCCGCGAAGGTTCCGCAGGGCACCGGACGTCAGGCGTCGGATGCACCATCCTGCACTACCCAATCTGCGACAGCCCATGCTTCTCCCGGGGAAGACAGAGGGGCGCCGGCCGGAGCGCGGAAGGGCGTTGCGCACCCGGCAGGGCCCGTCCGCCGAGAGGGCGCGCGGCGATGCCCCTCGGACAAGATAGCCAAGACGCGACCTACCCCAAGCACCGGGAGTCGGCACCTTTGTTCGAGTGGCGGGACGGATGGGCGCTTGAGCTCGGCTTCACGGAGAGAAATCTCGCCGCCTTCTTCAGAAGAATCCGCCCGAGCAGCAGCAGAGCCCCCTGAGCCAGCCGGGGGTGGCGCGACATGTCGGCGAAGCCTGGGCCTCAGCAGCTGCCCCAGCGGGTGCCGCTATGGGCCGAAGGCGCTATCTTATGGGACCATGCGCGTAGTGATGCTTGTTGACAACGGCTCTCGGCGCGCCGAGGCGGCATTGAGCCTCCGACGCCTCGCGGCGGACTTGAGCCGCGAGGTCGGAGAGGCGGTTCACCCCGTTTCGTTGCTGCATGCGTCCGGGATCGCCCCTGAGCGCCTGGATGGCCGGCCCGCCGAGACCTTGGAGCCCTTTATGCGCCGTCAGCTGGCAGCGGGCGCTCAGGCGTTCGCGATCCTGCCCTTGTTCTTTGGCCGCAGCCGGGCCGTGACCGACTTCATCCCAGACACCGCTGCGGCCCTGAGGCACGAGCTCGGCCCATTCGATCTGGAAGTGGCCGACCCGCTCGTGCCGCTTCCCGGGGGTGAGCCGCGATTGGTGCAGATCCTTTGCGATCACGTGCGACAGGCCTCCGAGGTCGAGGGCCTATCCAGGTATCGGGCCGTCCTCGTCGACCATGGGTCGCCGATTCCTGAGGTGACGGCCGTGCGCCGGTGGCTCGCTGCCGGCATGCGGGTCGCGTTCGGCGACCAGGTCACGCTCCACGAGGCAGTGATGGAGCGCCGCGCGGGGAGCCAATACGACTTCAACGGCGCGCTACTGGAAGACGAGCTGGCTCGAATGGCCGCCGAGGACCGGAGCACGCCGGCGATCCTGTCCATGCTGTTTCTCTCGCCGGGGCGCCACGCGGGTCCCGGGGGTGACATCGAGCGGATCTGCCGCGCCGCCGAGGAGGCCTATCCCGGCTTCCGGGCCCGCCCGACAGCGCTGGTCGGGTCTCATCCGGGACTCCTGGAAATCCTGCGCTTCCGCTACGAGCAGATCGTTTAAGGCGAGCTCGGGTGCGGGTCCGGTTCTCCGGACGCTGCCCACTGCCTCCGCTCCTCCAGGAGTTGCGTTTGCTTCCCGGCTCAGCGCCTTTTCGGGGGCAACAGGTCTGTGATGGACCCGTGGGCCATCTCGGCCGCGAAGCAGATGGTCTCGCTTAGGGTGGGATGGGGATGGATGGTGAGACCCAGGTCCTCGACGTCCGTTCCCATCTCCAGGGCCAGGACCGTCTCGGCGATGAGCTCCCCGGCGTTGGGTCCGACGATTCCGGCGCCGAGGATGCGCTTGGACTGCGGGTCGAACAGAAGCTTGGTCATGCCCTCATCGCGGCCGATCCCAAGTGCCCTTCCGCTCGCCGCCCAAGGGAAGACGCCCTTCTCGTATTCAACGCCTTGCGCCTCGGCCTCTGTCTCCGTGAGGCCCATCCAGGCGATCTCCGGGTCCGTATAGGCCACCGACGGTATGGTCATGGGGTCGAACTGGGCGGGAAGGCCCGCGATGACCTCGGCGGCGACCTTGGCCTCATGGGTCGCCTTGTGGGCCAGCATGGGGTCACCGACCACGTCACCAATGGCGAAGATGTTGGGGACATTGGTCCGCATGTGCGCGTCCGCCGGGATGAAGCCGCGGTCGTCGACCTTGATGCCCGCATTCTCCGCGCCGATGAGCTTTCCGTTGGGCCTGCGTCCCACCGCCACCAGCACCCGGTCGTAGGTGTCCTCGGCGGGGGCCTTGGGGCCTTCGAAGGTCACCTTTATCCCGCCCGAGCTGGCGGCCATGCTGGTCACCTTGGTGCCGAGCATAATCCGCTCGTAACGCCTTGCGATGACCTTTTGGAGCACCTTGACCAGGTCTGGGTCGCAGCCCGGGATGAGCTGGTCCTGCAGCTCCACCACCTCGACGCGGCTGCCAAGGGCGTGGTAGACGCAGGCCATCTCCAGTCCGATGATGCCGCCTCCCACGACCAGCAGGCGGGAGGGGGTCTCGGGAAGCGCCAGGGCGTCCGTGGAGTCCATGACCCGCGAGTCGTCGTGGGGAAAGCCCGGCACCTTCACCGGCGCCGAGCCGCAGGCGATGATGGCGGCGTTGAAGGTGATCGACATCTGCCCCTCGCGGCCATCCACCGCGATGCGGTTGGGGGTCTCGAAACGGCCGCTGCCTTGCACGATTCTCACCTTGCGCTGCTTGGCCAGGGCGGCGAGGCCCGTCGTGAGCTTCTTGACCACCTTGTCCTTGCCGGCCCGAAGCCTGTCCAGGTCGATCTCGGGCTTGCCGAAGCGAACCCCCACGTGCGCCATGGCGGCCGCCTCCGTGATGATCTGGGCCGTATGCAGTAACGCCTTGGACGGAATGCAGCCCACATTCAGGCACACGCCGCCCAGGTCCGGGTAGCGCTCGATGAGGACCACACTCTTCCCCAGGTCTGCGGCGCGGAAAGCGGCAGTGTAGCCTCCCGGCCCTGCCCCTAAGACCAGGACCTCCGCCGAGAGCTGGCTCACGTCGGCAGTGTTCCCCTCGGTAGTCTCCGCCGCGGGGGACCGCGCCTGTGGTCGGGGAGCTTCGTGGCCTTCGGCAGGCGCCGATGACGCTGCATCGGCTGATTCGCCGCCGGCCGTCTCCAGCGTGAGGATGCCCGTTCCCTGGGAGACCCTATCGCCGACCTTGACCTGACCGCTTGGACCTTCCCCGCCGCAGGGGACGGGATCTCCATGGTGGCCTTGTCGCTCTCGAGGGTAATGAGGGACCCTTCTTTCGCGACCTGATCGCCCGGGGCTACCAGGACCTCGATGACTGCAACGTCCTTGAAGTCGCCGATGTCCGGAACCGTAACCTCGATCGTCTTGCTCATGGTCTCTTTCTTCTCATCGGTTGGCGATGCGGTGCCGGCCGGGCCGCGGCGATAACGGGTGCAGGCCGGATCGCGCACCAATTTCTACACAATGACTGCCGAGCCATTTCCGGAGCGCGAGACTCCCGGTCGTGATCTTTCCGCGGCAGGCAGCACCCGAAAATCGGGTTGCCCGGGCTGGCTGGGCGCGAATCCTCCGGCCATCGTCCCAAGCGCCTAGAGCAACAGCCGTCGGATGTCGCCCAGCAGCCCACGGAGCAGGCTGGTGAAGCGTGCGCCCTCGGCGCCGTCCACGACTCTGTGGTCGTAGGACAGGGCGAGGGGCAGCAAGAGCCGCGGTGCGAACGCCTTGCCGTCCCAGACCGGCCGCATCTGCGAGCGGGAGACGCCGAGGATGGCCACCTCTGGGGCGTTGACGATGGGCGTGAAGGCGGTGCCCCCGATGCCGCCGAGGCTGGAGATGGAGAAGCATCCCCCCTGCATGTCACCGGGCAGGAGCTTGCCGGTGCGGGCTTTGCCGCTCAGGTCGGCCAGCTCCCGCGCCAGGTCGAACAGCCCCTTCTTGTCCGCATCCCGCACGACCGGCACGACCAGGCCATTGGGCGTGTCGACGGCCACGCCGATATGCGTATAGTCCTTGAGGATGAGCGCCTCTCCGTCTGGAGCCAGAGATGCCTTGAGGTTCGGCATCTTGCCGAGGGCGGCGGCGACCGCCTTTATGAGGAAGGGGAGGAAGGTGAGCTTGATCCCTTGCTGCTCCGCGATCGCTTTCTGATCCCGGCGAAATGCCTCCAGCTCTGTGATGTCCGCCTCGTCCAGCTGGGTGACGTGCGGTATTCCCAGCCAGCAGCGGTGGAGGTGGGCCCCACTCAGCCGTTTGATGCGGGAAAACGGCTCCGTCCTCACCGGGCCGAACTTGGCGAAATCCACCTCCGGTGCAGGGGGCAAGGCGAACGGGACGCCCGCAGCGGGGGCGGGTGCACCCTGGGTCAGAGTCTGCTTGACGAACTCCTGAACGTCTTCCCTCAGCACACGCCCCTTTGGTCCGCTGCCCTTGACCCGGGCCAAATCGACGCCGAGCTCCCGGGCAAACCGGCGCACCCCGGGGCTCGCGTGGGGCGTGCGCCCCCGCGCGATGGCGACCATGTCCGCCGGCCGGGGCAACATGGGGGCCTGGCGGCGCTCCTTGTCGCCCGGCATGCGAGCCGGCGATTGGGCTGGCCCCGGCGCCGGGGATGCCTCTGCATGGATTCCTTCCGGTGTCGCGCGGGGAGCGCCGGGCTCCGTCTGCGCTTCGCCCGCGGTCCGCATCAGGGTGAGCAGCAGGTCGCCTTCGCTGACCTTGTCACCGAGCTTCACCGCAATGCTCTGCACCTCTCCACCGTCAGGGGAGGGGATCTCCATGGTGGCCTTGTCGCTCTCCAGGGTGAGCAGGGATTGCTCCGGCTGGATGAGGTCCCCCGGCGCAACCAGGATCTCGATGATCTCCACCCCGGAGAAATCCCCGATGTCGGGGAGCCGTACCTCTTTAAGGCTTGCCACGCTTTGTCCTCCTAGCCCCTGTGCCGCCGATCACACCATCACCGGATGAGGTTTCTCCGCATCGATGCGGTACTTCGCGATGGCCGCGGCCGGGACGGCCGGAGGTATCTCTCCCTCGTCTGCGAGGGCCTTGAGGGCGGCTACTGCGATATAGTACCGGTTGACCTCGAAGAACCGGCGCAGCTGGCCGCGGGTATCGCTGCGTCCGAACCCGTCGGTGCCGAGCGCGAGGTAGCGCCTGGGCACATACGGGCGGATCTGATCCGCGTAGGTGCGGATGTAATCGGTGGCTGCCACGATTGGCCCCGTGGTCGCGGAGAGGCAGGTGGTTACATAGCTCCGGCGCGGCTCTGCTTCCGGGTGGAGCATGTTCCACCGCTCCACCTCGATGCCTTCGCGCCGCAGCTGGTTGAAGCTGGTGACGCTCCAGACGTCGGCGCCGACGTCGAAATCCTTCTGCAGCAGGTCGGCGGCGGCCAATGCCTCCCGCAGGATGGCGCCCGCCCCAAGCAGCTGCACCCGCTTGCCGTTGCCGGCTGCGGCTTGGAAGCGATACATCCCCTTGACGATACCCTCGCGCGACCCTTCCACGAGGGGCGGCTGGGGGTAGTTCTCGTTCATCACCGTGATGTAGTAGAAGCAGCTGGTCTCCTGCTCCTGATACATCCGGCGCAGGCCGTCCTGGACGATCACCGCGAGCTCGCAGGCGAAGGCCGGGTCGTAGGAGATGCAGTTCGGGATCGTGGAGGCCACCACGTGGCTGTGTCCGTCCTGATGCTGGAGCCCTTCGCCGGCGAGGGTGGTTCGGCCCGAGGTGCCCCCGATCAGGAAGCCGCGGGCGCGCATATCGCCGGCCGCCCAGATGAGGTCGCCGACCCGCTGGAAGCCGAACATGGAGTAGTAAAGGTAGAAGGGGATCATGTTCTGGCCGTGGTTCGCGTACGCCGTGGCCGCCGCGATCCAGGACGACACCGCTCCCGCCTCCGTGATGCCTTCCTGCAGGATCTGCCCCTTCTTGTCCTCCCGGTAGTACATCACCTGGTCCGCATCCACCGGCTCGTAGAGCTGCCCGACCGATGAGTAAATACCGAGCTGGCGGAACATGCCCTCCATCCCGAAGGTGCGGGCCTCGTCCGGCACGATGGGAACCACGTACCGCCCGACCTCCTTGTCGCGGATGATCATGGTAATGAGCCGCACCAGGGCCATAGTGGTGGACATCTCCTTGTCCCCACTTCCCTCCAGCAGAAGACCGAAGGCTTCGAGAGGGGGTGTCTGCAGTGGAGGGGCATCGGGCCGGCGCGCGGGAAGCGGGCCGCCGAGGGCTTCGCGTCGCTCCTGCAGGTACTTGAGCTCGGGGCTGTCCGCCGGTGGCTTGTAGAAGGGCGCCGCGCCGATCTGGTCGTCGGAGATGGGAATGTTGAAGCGGTCCCGGAATTGCTTCAGCGCGGCCTCCCCCATCTTCTTCTGGGAGTGGGTGATGTTCATCCCCTCCCCGGCGTCGCCCATGCCGTAACCCTTCACGGTCTTGGCAAGGATGACGGTGGGTTGACCCGTATGGCGCATCGCGGCGGCGTAGGCGGCGTAGACCTTGATCGGATCGTGGCAGCCGCGGTTCAGGCGCCAGATGTCCTCATCCGTAATGTAAGTCACCATCTCTGAAAGATCCGGATACTTCACGAAGATATGGGCTCGGTTGTAGGTTCCGAATTTGCTTGAGGAGGAACCCCTGCTTGTCCCGCGCAAACAGCGGGTCCCAGTAGCTGCCCCAGATGACCTTGATGACGTTCCAGCCGGCGCCGCGGAAGACCGCTTCCAGCTCCTGAATGATCTTCCCGTTTCCGCGCACGGGCCCGTCCAGGCGCTGCAGGTTGCAGTTCACAACAAAGGTGAGGTTGTCCAGTCGCTCCCTCGCCGCCAGCGAGATGGCCCCGAGAGACTCGGGCTCGTCCATCTCACCGTCGCCCAGGAAGGCCCAGACCCGCCGGCCGCTCGTGTTCACGATTCCCCGGTCATTGAGATACCGCATGAATCGGGCCTGGTAGATGGCCATGATAGGGCCGAGCCCCATCGATACGGTGGGGAACTGCCAGAAACCGGGCATCAGCCAGGGGTGCGGATAAGACGACAGGCCGTTGCCGTCCACCTCCTGCCGAAAGTTGTAGAGCTGCTCCTCGCTGATCCGGCCCTCGAGGTAGGCGCGTGCGTATACCCCCGGGGCCGAATGCCCCTGGATGAAGACCAAATCCCCGCCGTGGTCTTTGGAGCGGGCATGAAAGAAGTGGTTATAGCCGACGTCGAAGAGGGTGGCGACGGACGCGAAGCTCGCGATATGGCCCCCGAGCTCTGAGGAGAGCCGGTTGGCCTGGATGACCATGGCCATTGAGTTCCAGCGAACGAATGACCGGATGCGCCGCTCCATGGCCCGATCCCCGGAAAAATGCTCTTGGCGGGTGACGGGGATGGTGTTGAGATAGGCCGTGTTCGCGCTGTAGGGGAGATAGGCCCCGGAGCGCCTGGCCTTGTCGATGAGGCGCTCGAGCAGGAAGTGGGCGCGCTCGACCCCCTCGTTTTCCAGGACCGCCTCCAGGGCATCGAGCCATTCCTGCGTCTCCTGGGGGTCGATATCCGGCTTGTTGTTCATCGTCGTCACCGCGGCTGAATCAGGCGCATCCATCACCGTGCGCTTGGATGGACGCGACTATACCAGGCAGCATGAGGCCCAGATATGGCGGATTGTCCTGACCTCGGTTTCCCCGAGGCGCGTCCGGGGCGAGCACGAGATCAGGCGTGGTTCACAGATTGCCGGCCCGGGGTGGGGTAAAAGGGCCGTATTTTGCGGCGAGGTCGCGAAACCGGCCGAGAACCCCTGACGAAAGAGGTGAACATGAAAGGCCCGCTTCCTGTTGTCGCGCTCTGTGTCAGCTCCCTGCTCGGGGCCTGCTGCATGAGCGTCAAGCCATACGACGTTGATCGGCTGGAGCTGTCCGAGTACCACCCCGGACCCTGGTGCGGGATCTTTTCCGGTTACGGAGCATCGACCGAGCCTGCTCGGGCCGAGGCCGTCTACAGCCCGGTGGCACCAACCGAGTATGGGGAGATCCTTTGCGAGAACCGCAGTGTCGAAGACTACGCATCCTGCCTAAACCGCGTCGCGGACTACTACCGCAGGTTCGAGGATGCGCCGGAAACCGAAGGAAGCTCCACTTCGGGACCGTTCGCTGTCGTCATGGATGGACAGCTGCACCGGCTCCTACAACGGCTTCTTCGGCTCCAAAAGCTCGGTTTTTGCAGTCAGCTGTGATGACGGAAGGACGGGCACGGCGGAGATCGTCCGCGATCGCAAGGGTCGGAGCGGCGTCGGCTACATCTCGCTGACCGACGGGTCGAAGGGCAAGATCGTCTTCGGGTGGCCTGCGGCGATTGCGCCGAAACTTGCTGCAACACCCTAGGCAGCGGCCGCGCCTACGGGCATCGTTTCGGGTTGCCGGCGCGGGGGGCTCCGCGGCGAACGGAGTCGAAGCGCGTTTACAGGTGTGCGCTGTTTCTGCGAGTCAGTGATGCGACGGCGTACCTGGAGCGAAGGCAAGCGCCTGCCGTTTCATCTGGTCTACGATGGCGTACACGCCCACGTGCCGGTTGGGGCTGAGATGCTCTTCCAGGTGCAGCCCCTCGAACAGCTCGTCCACGTCCAGCTCGTCGATTTCGTCCGGCGTCTTTCCCGCGAACAGCTGGACCAGAAGTGCGACGACCCCCTTGATGATGGAAGTGTCGCAGTCCCCCGTGTACTCGATGTGTACGGGGGCGTCCGAGCGTGCATGAGCCGCCGTATGAACCGTGCTCATGCACTGCTTCACCCTGTTGCCCTCCTGCTTATCGGCGGCAGGCATGGGCGGCAGGTCCTCCCCCAGCTCCACCAGGTACTGGTAACGCTGGTCCCAGTCCCCGAGGAGATCGAAGGTGTCGATGATGTCCTGGATCTCGGCCGAAGGCATCGTACTCAGACGCTAAAGGATTCACCGCATCCGCAGGTATCCTTGACGTTCGGGTTGCGAAACTCGAAGCCTTGGTTCAGCAAGCTCCCGCGCACGAAGTCCACCTCCATGCCGTCGATGCGCCCCAGGCTTGTCTTGTCGACCACCACCTTCACGCCGTGACTCTCGAACACGGTATCCTCGCTCTCGATCTCGTCCGCATACTCGACGTCGTACGCAAAGCCTGAGCAACCGGACTTCTTGGTCGCGATGCGAAGGCCCATCCCGCGGCCCCGCTTCTCGATCATCCTGGCGACGTGCTCTGCCGCCGCGCTCGTGAGGGAAACTGCCATACGTTCGAACCTCGTTTGTCTCGAAAAGCTCTATGGTCGGGAGATGGAATCGCCCCCCGGCTTTTCAATGCCGGTTCTCAGCAGTCTGAATGCTCGAGGCGGATGACATGTCCATCAGTGCGCGCATCAGATCCGCCCTCTGCGCCAGGTCGATGGTCTCGATCAACGCCTGCTTGTCATCCGGCTCGAGGGGCAGGTGAGCGCACAACAGGTTGATCAGGTCCGCATCCCCCATCTTCTTCACATCGTTCCAGGGCACCTCGACGTTCCGCAGTCTCGCGTAGGCGTGCAGGGAGCCGAAGAAGGCATCCCGGTCGGGGAGTCGTGTCTCATCCTCATGGAAATCGATCGCGAACCGCTCCCAGCTTGCCTTCACGCGCCGGTAGCCATGCCGGGGCGCGAGCTCGGTGCGCACCTCGAAGCGGGACACCCCCGTTAACACCATCACGATGCGCCCGTCACTGGTCTCGCTGTAGGAGGTGATCCGACCGCCGCAGCCCACCTTGTGAATCTCGGGGGTGTCATCGAACGTGGTCTCGCTCAAGGGCTGCACCATCCCGATCAAGTGGTCCCCGGCGAGTGCATCGAACACCATGCTGAGATAACGCGGCTCGAAGATGTTGAGCGGCAGCTGGACCCCAGGCATGACGACCGCCCCGGCGAGCGGGAAGATAGGCAGCTCCGTCGGTAGGTCTGAGAACTTGGGGAAGAAAGGATTGCGGCTCATCGATCTCTCCGGCTGTTGGCACGGGCGATGTCTGTGGAGGCATTGCGGGGGGTTGTTTCGGGGCTCTTGTCGCCGCCCGCTCATGCGGCGACCGCCTGGCTCACGGCGCAGGTGTATATATAAATGGGGCGCTTGGCGTCAGTTCCCAGGGCGCCGCCGTTGATTTTCTTCAGTTGTCTTGCTTAATAGGTGTCTGCCCGGGGGCGAGGGGCTGAGTCACTCGGAGGAACTCCTGGGACGGCATTCGCGACGGCAGGGTGCCGGAGGTCCTCCGGGCGTGACCCGGCGGGCGCTGCAAAGGGCGGGAAATCGCGAGTCTCCCCCGCAAAGAAAAGCCCCGACAAGGAATCGGGGCTGAGTTACCACATTCTCGAGGAGGAGACCCGGCGAAGCGCCTGTTCTGCCCTCCGCCGGACATCAAGGCTAGTCCCCTGCCTTCGGCCCTGCCGTGACGCCAGTCACAGCATTGGCGCCCGCCGTCCTCGGCTTCATCCCTCGGCTTGAAGGTCTTTGTCCTCGGGGCCGGGCTCGCCGCGAGGGCCTGGGCTTGTCTTGGGGCGGCCGTCCTTCATTGCGCATGTCAAAAGGCCGGAAGGACCCGGAAGAAAAAGGTCTTGAGGTAGGCTGTCGCGGGAATAGCAGGGTGGACCGGGTGGTCCGGCCCCTGGCCGCCGGCTTCCAGCAGCTGGAGGCTGCGTTCTGCCCGTCTGCCCGCCTGCTGGACGGTGCGCAGAAACCTGTCCCGCCCCATGTGGAAGGAGCAGGAGGAGGTGACCAGCACGCCGCCGGGTTCCAGCACTTCGAGGCCAAGGCGGTTCAGCCGGAGGTAGGCCTGGACGCCGGCGGCCTCGTCCTTGCGCCGCTTGACGAAGGCGGGGGGATCAAGGATCACGAGGTCGAAGCGCGCCCCCTCTTCCCGCAGGGCCCGCAGCACGTCGAAGGCGTCCCCCTGCAGACCACTCACTCGGGGGACGACGCCGTTGCGCTCTGCGTTCTCGCCGGCCCGCCGACATAGGAGCAGACGTCGAGCACCCGCTCGGCGAGGCCGAAACGGCCCAGGCGGATTCGGTTCTCGGACTGGTCGAAGAACCAGCCAGTCTTCTGGCCGGTCAGGGGCGATACCAGAAAGCGGGCGCCGCTCTCCTCCAGCTCCACCGCCTCCGGCGCCTCGCCGAGCACCGTCTGGACGCCCTGGGCGAGGCCTTCCAGGTCCCGCGACGGGATGTCGTTGCGAAGGACGATGGTCCGCGGACGCAGGACCTGCTCCAAGGCGGTGAGGACCTCCGCCTGTGCCCGCTCCATCCCGGCGGTGGTGATCTGCACGCACAGCAGGTCTCCGTAGCGATCCACGATCAGCCCTGGCAGACCGTCGCTTTCGCCGAACACCAAGCGATAGAAGGGATGGGCGTACAGCAGCTTCCGCAGCCCCAGGGCGTTGCGGATGCGCTGCACCCACAGGGCCGTCGAGAGGGGGTGGTCCCGATTGCGACTCACCAGCCGGGCGCAGATCAGGGAATGGGGGTTGACGTAGCCCCATCCCAGCCACCGCCCGCTTTGTCCCAGGATCTCAACGGTCTGGCCCGGCTCCAATGCCTTCAGCGGCGTGACATCGGTGTCCACCTCGTTGCTGTAGACCCAGCTGTGCCCCGCCGACAGGCGGCGTTCCTGGTCCTTCTTCAGCCGCAGAACAGCGGAGTGCATAGGGAGGGGATCCTCTCGAGACGGACAGTCAACCCTAAACCCAGATCCGGAATTCGAACCACGAACTCTCCAGAGGGCGAGGGGGATGTGGAGCGCGGATTCGCGCGACTTTCATAGTAAAGCTTGGGGGCTAGTGCTCACCATGCGGGTGCGCCGGACTCCCAAGCGTACCAGATCGAAGCCTCGAGACCCGCCCCGGTTGGAAACCTGGCGGTGGCGGACCCATTCTCTTCGGATCGCAGCCAACCGGACTCTTCCGATGCCGGACACCGCCGCTGTTCCCAACCGTCTCGCGGAGACCACCAGCCCTTACCTGCAGCAGCACGCTCATAACCCCGTCGACTGGTGGCCCTGGTGTGAGGAGGCGCTCGAGCTCGCGCGCGACCAGGACAAGCCCATCCTGCTGTCCATCGGCTACTCCGCCTGCCACTGGTGCCACGTCATGGCCCACGAGTCCTTCGAGGACCCTTTGACCGCGGAGCTGATGAACCGGCTCTTCGTGAACATCAAGGTGGACCGGGAGGAGCGGCCGGATCTGGACAAGATCTACCAGTCGGCTCACCAGCTCCTTTCGCAGCGGCCCGGCGGCTGGCCGCTGACGGTCTTTCTGACTCCGGGCGACCAGAACCCCTTCTTCGCGGGCACCTACTTTCCCAAGGAGCCGCGGCACGGGCTGCCGTCCTTCCCCAGCCTGCTCCGGCGGATCGAGCAGGCCTACCGTGAGCAGGGAGATGCCATTCGTGAGCAGAATCGCGCGCTGGAGGACGCCCTCTCCCAGCTCGCCCCCGCGGGTGGCGGTGCGATCCCCGACGCCGCGCCCCTCGAAGGGGCACGACGTCAGCTTGCCGGCAGCTTCGATGCGGGCGATGGCGGGTTTGGCCGGGCGCCGAAGTTTCCCCACGCCACGGACCTGGAATTTCTGCTTCGCCACTACGCAGCGACAGCGGCCGACGGCCAGCCGGACCGGCACGCCCTGCACATGGCCGCTTTCACGTTGGAGCGGATGATCCGCGGCGGGCTCAACGATCAGCTGGGGGGTGGGTTCTGCCGCTATTCCGTGGACGATCACTGGATGGTCCCCCACTTCGAGAAGATGCTCTACGACAATGGCCCCCTGCTCGCCCTCTGCTGCGACCTCTGGCAGATCACCGGCGACAGGGTGTTCTGGGATGCGGCCGCGGCCACCGCCGACTGGGTCATCCGGGAGATGCAGTCGCCGGAGGGCGGCTACTACTCCACGCTCGACGCAGACAGCGAGGGCCACGAAGGTCGCTTCTACGTCTGGGAACGGGACGAGGTGCGCTCCCTGCTCACACCGGAGGAGTACGGGCCCTTCGCGGCCGTCTACGGGCTGGACCGGGCCGCCAACTTCGAGGGCAAGTGGCATCTCCATACCTACCGAGCGCCGGCGGAGGCGGCAAAGGACCTCGGTCTCGACGAGACCGCAGTTGTCCAGGCGCTGGCCTCCGCCCGGGCTAAGCTGCTTGCGGCTCGCGAGAAGCGGGTGCGTCCGGGCCGCGACGAAAAGATCCTTACCGCCTGGAACGCCCTTATGATCAAGGGGATGGCCCGGGCCGCCCGGGTTCTCAACCGCCCCGAATATCTGCAATCCGCCGAACACGCGCTCCAGTTCATCCGCGCCACCATGTGGCGGGACGGGCGGTTGCTGGCCACCTACAAGGATGGGAAGGCCCACCTGAACGGCTACCTGGATGACTACGCCTTCCTGATCGATGCCTTGCTGGAGGTCCTCCAGACCCGATGGCGGCGCGAAGACCTGGAGTCTGCCTTGGCCCTGTCCGATGTGCTGCTGGACGCATTCCATGACCCCGACGCGGGTGGTTTCTTCTTCACATCGGTCGACCATGAGTCGCTGATCCACAGGCCCAAGCCCCTCGGGGACGAGTCAACCCCTTCCGGCAACGGCGTCGCCGCCCAGGTGCTCCAGCGCCTTGGGCATTTGGTGGGCGATGTGCGCTACCTCCAGGCAGCGGAGGGGACCCTCGCGCTGGCCTCGGACCAGATGCGGCGGGTCCCCTATGCCCACGCCAGCCTCCTCGCCGCGCTGGACGAGCACTTGAATCCCGGGGAGACCATCGTGATTCGGGCGGAGGGTGACACGCTCAATCGCTGGCAGCGGAAGGCCCAGGAGCGTTACGCGCCGCGCCGGCTCGTGCTGGCCGTTCCTTCGACCGCCGACGACCTTCCCGGCACCCTCGGCGAGATGCGGTCGGGCTCCGCGCCGTTGGCGTACCGCTGCCTCGGCACCAGCTGCGAGGCGCCGCTGAATCGACTCCACGAGCTCGAGCGCGCGCTGGCCGCCGTGTGAAGCAAGGATTGCTGTTGCCGCTCGGTGTTGCGAATGGGGTAAGATGTTGTCGGTGAACCAAGGATCAGCGGAGGAAATTGGCAATGGGTGCTGCTAGTCTCGAAGACCTGGGGATCGAGTTCGACGAGTACGGATTCATGGTCGACCCGGAGCGATGGAACGAGGAGGTGGCGCAGGCCATCTCGGACCACGTGGGGGTGGGTAAGCTGACCGAAGACCATTGGTCCGTCCTGCGTTACGCCCGTGAGCACTGCCTGAAGCATCACACGCCCATCTGGATGGAGCATATCTGTCGCACCCTGAAGCTGGGCGAGGAATGCATCCACCGCCTGTTCCGGGGGCCCATCGAGGTGTGCAAGATCGCCGGTATGCCTGATCCGGGCATAGAGGCACGGACTTACATGCTCAACGAGGAATAGTCGGGTACCGCTTCCACGCTGAAAGGATGCCTCCTAAACCCCGCCGCGGGGTGCTGCGCTGGCTCGCCGGCGGCGGCGCTTTCGCTCACCCCAGCTGGAGCTCGTCGAGCGCTGAACGCATCGCGGTCTTGCTCCGTGCAGGGTTTTGGCTTGCGCGGAGTCCATTCGCGCATTGTTGTGTTGCGGCGCAACATCTGGTGCGGTAGCCACTTCCCCGAGTCCGCACGTACAGCAATGTTCGGTGTCCCCTCTTAAGCTGTCGCGCACGGCTGTAAGCTTGGTGGCAGGTTTGGGTCGTTTGCCGACCCTTCCTGCCGCCCTTCCGTAACCAGCCCCCCAGGCATAAAGAAAGCCGGCGCCTGGCCGGGTCGATAAGCCAGAGGATGTCGTAAGCGGCAGCCACGCTCCGCCCCTCACCGTAGAGCATAGGGCGCATGCGAACGCGATACGGTCAGGGATAGTGGGTTTGGCTCCGCCCTTCCCGAACGCCGTCCGTTGGGGCCACCTTCCCGAGGAGCACCCGCCGGCGCGCCTCGACACGCTCCCGCTTCGCCTCTCGCTCACGCGCCCGGGTGCGAATGACGCACTCCTCGCACGAGGTATCGGTCCGGTCACACGGCACATGGAAACGCGCACAAAGGCCCACCGTCATACCAGCCTCCTCGACACTCTGAGCCGATATTCGCTCCCGCGCCCGACGCGCGGCAGCGCCCGCAGCACCAGGTCCCATCCCGCATCCAGGCAAGCCATCCACCGAGCCCGCCAGGGACGATCTCCTCCGGGGTCAGGCTTCTGATTTGTCATCGTTCCCACCGCTTGACGACGGGTTCGGCGCCATAGGCGCATTGGTGTTGGGCGCATTGGCGTTGGATCCCCTCTTGCGAAGCCGCTTCTCTTCCTGCTTCTGCTTCTTGGCGAGGTCTCGCTGACGCTTCTCGAACGCATAGTTGGGTTTGGCCATTCGTAATCGCTTCCACTCGGCTTGAGGTGGGGACGGGCAGACGGCACGCGGGGAAGAAGATTCGGGCGTGCACGGCGCAGGTGCGTCAGCATGCGCGGCCGATCCGCGCCGTGTCAACAGCTTCGGGGTATCTACCCTGCGACGAGGACACAGGCCGCGCAGCCGAGAAAGATTTCGACGTTCACCACAGATGGCCCCAGAGACGCTGTCCCTTGCCAGTGGCGGTTCGGTTCTACCGAGCCTCGAGTGATGGCTGGCTACCGGCACGGCGTCCGCTGCGTTCCCGGGAAGCCGTCTTCGGAGCGGAAGAGGTTCTGCGATGAGTCCCGACGGCAGGTTGCGGGCCGTGCCGGGGCTGCGAGCGCCTGCGCTCCGGCCGGCCCTTGTCGATCGGCTCCGGCCGGATGCTGGGGTCCGGCGCGTAGCCGTCCAAAATGACCTTCGGCAGCTCACGCTTCAGCAGCCGCTCGATGTCGCGCAGCAGTAGGAGCTCGTCCACGCAGACCAGTGATACCGCCTCGCCCGCGTTGCCAGCGCGCCCGGTGCGCCCGATCCGGTGCACATAGTCCTCCGGCACGTTCGGCAGCTCATAGTTCACCACGTGCGGCAGCTGGTCGATATCGAGGCCGCGGGCCGCGATATCGGTGGCCACCAGGACGCGCACCTCGCCGCGCTTGAAGCCTGCCAGGGCGCGGGTGCGGGCGCCCTGACTCTTGTTCCCATGAATGGCTGCGGCGCGCAGGCCGTCGCGCGCGAGCTGCTCGGCCAGGCGGTTGGCGCCGTGCTTGGTGCGGGTGAACACCAGCACCTGGCGCCAATTGCGCGCGCCGATCATGTGGCTCAGCAGCTCCCGCTTACGCGCCTTGTCCACCGGATGGACCACCTGCGCGATGCGCTCCGCCGCGGCATTGCGCGGGGCCACTTCGATCAGCTCCGGGCGGTTCAGGAGCCGGTCGGCGAGCTGCTTGATCTCGTTCGAGAAGGTGGCGGAGAAGAGCAGATTCTGG
>JARRNE010000021.1:0-10562 GCA_037385305.1 Chromatiaceae bacterium
GGAAGAGGCGGCTGCCGCGCCGGAACAGGGGCAGCACACGGTGCTTACGAATCAGCTTCTCGTCGACAACGTTGATGGGAAGCTCGCTGAGATCGACGACGTCGAGGTCCAGCAGCGGCACCCCGAACTCGTCCGCGGCGGCGACCGCAATGCGGTGACTGTCCAGGATCTCTTGCGCGACCAGATACTCGACCAGCGTCTGGTGATGCTTCAGGGCCTCGTTGGAAGCACTCCGGGCCTGCTCTTCCGAGATCAGCTGATCCTGGACCAGGCGTGACGCCAAGCCGGAGGGCTTCATTGCGTTCTGGGTGCTGGCCATGAAGTGACGTGGTTCCTATCGAAGCTCCCGAAGCACCTTATTGCAGGTCCTGGGCGATTTTGTAGACCTGCGTCACCATTCGCGACGAAGCCATGCCTGCCCCGGCTGCCCCCAGCCCCTTGTGGTGTCAAGCGGGCGTCTATGGCGTGGGCGCCACCGAAGCAACGCGAGGGCGCCCGTTCTGCGGTTCGCGGTGTAGGGACGCACCGATCAATACCGTCTTCCCGCGCCTATGGCCTTGGAAGTCCTTGACTGTGCGCACACGCCGGACCAGTTTCCGATTAAATCGGTGCTTCCCTAGCGGTTGACCGCAAACGCGAGGCGGACGTTGTTCGCGACCAGGCCATTGTCCTTCTGCTCGCTCTCGCTGAGGTAGAATTCGAAAATGGTCTCCCGATTCATGAGCATGTCTTCTGTGACTTCGTCGGCCACCTCGTTCGCGTGACAGAACACGCTGGTGTACGGTGACCCTCTGTCCCTGGGGTCCGTGATCCAGAGATTCGGCGAGATGGCATGCATGAAGCGCAGGAACCCATAGCCCTTATCTGGAAACCACTTAGTACAGACCCCGCGTACGCAGGAGCCGGGCTTGCCCCAATCATTGCGCGGCTCGTAGGACACGGGCAACAGGTCGGGTATGGTGTAGCCCGAGAAGAAGGTGTCGACCTCCTTCTGAAGCTGGCGGGAGACGTTCTTGAAGCCGATGAGCTCCACGCGGCAACCCGTGTTTTGTAGGGCACTGACAACCTGGAGGAAGTCCCCGTCGCCCGTGACGAGCAAGACGTGCTCCAGCTTGCCGGCCTGCAGCATGGCATCCACCGCCATGTCGAGGTCCGCATTCGCCTTGGTGGTGACGTTGCCGTTCTCGTCCGTGTAGCGCCGGACGTGCTTGACGGTAATCTTCCAGCCGAAATCCCGCACCATTTGCTGGTAGGTGCGGGACTTCTTGGCATATTCCTGGTCCTCCCGGGCGCGCTCCGAGTCGAACGCCAGGTAGGTGTTAAGCCGCTGGAGATTGCCGCCCTCGCGGGCGGCGAAGCGACGGAGCACGTCGTATCGCATCTGATAGCCGCCATTGTAGCGGACGTTTTCGGCGTCAACGAACACGCCGACTCGCAAATTGGAGCCCAAATCACAACCTCAACTGATGTTGCTGTGCTTCGCTGACCTGCGGCAGTGCCGCGTCGGTGCATCGAGGGAAAAGGGGCACATGTGACCCGCCCGGCTGCTACGCGAGGGGCAGCCGCCGGCCCGGAGCGGCTAGCGGCCCGCTCGGTTCTCGATCAGATCGTTTACCACGGTCGGGTCGGCCAAGGTGGAGGTATCTCCCAAGGTGTCGATCTCGTTGGCGGCGATCTTCCTCAGGATGCGCCGCATGATCTTCCCAGAACGGGTCTTCGGAAGACTTGGCGCCCATTGAATGACGTCGATCGTTGCGATCGGTCCGATCTCATCGCGTACCAGCTGGACCAGGTCCTCCTTGAGCGAATCGCTGGGCTCAGTACCCGCCATCGGCGTCACGTAGGCGTAAATCCCCTGACCCTTGATGTCGTGGGGGTAACCAACCACGGCCGCCTCTGCGACCTGCGGGTGCAGCACCAAGGCGGACTCGACCTCCGCGGTTCCGAGGCGGTGCCCCGAGACGTTGAGGACGTCATCGATGCGCCCGGTGATCCAGTAGTAGCCGTCCGCATCACGCCGGGCACCGTCTCCGCTGAAATAGTAGCCGGGATACTGCTTGAAGTACGTGTCCACGAATCGCTGATGATCGCCGAAGACCGTGCGCATTTGTCCGGGCCAAGGGCGGGTAATGACCAAGGCCCCTTCGCATTCCCCTTCCAGCACATGCCCATCGGTGGCATCCACGATGGCCGGAACCACCCCGAAGAAAGGGCGGGCGGCCGACCCCGGCTTCAGCCGCGTCGCCCCGGGCAGGGGTGTGATCAGATGCCCGCCTGTCTCAGTTTGCCACCAAGTGTCGACGATCGGGCAACGGGCGTCGCCGACCACACGGTAGTACCACTCCCACGCCTCCGGATTGATCGGCTCGCCGACGGTGCCCAGAATCCGCAGCGACCGCCGCGACGTGTTCTTGACCGGGTCCTCTCCCGCCCGCATCAGCGCGCGAATGGCGGTCGGGGCGGTGTAAAAGATGGCAACCTGATGTTTGTCAACGACCTGCCAGAAGCGGGACACGTCGGGGTAGTTCGGAACGCCCTCGAACATGAGGGTGATCGCGCCGTTGGTGAGGGGGCCGTACACGATATAGGTATGGCCCGTGACCCAGCCCACGTCGGCGGTGCACCAATACACCTCGCCCTCCCGATAGTCGAAGGTGTATTCGTGCGTCATGGCCGCGAAGACCAGATAGCCACCGGTGGTGTGCAGAACCCCCTTGGGCTTGCCGGTGGAGCCTGACGTATACAGGATGAAGAGCGGGTCCTCCGCATCCATCGCTTCAGGCGGGCAGTCGCCGGAGGCCGCAGAGAGCAGCTCTTGATACCAGACGTCCCTCCCTTCCGTCCAGGCAACCTCACCGCCGGTGCGCCTTACGACGACAACGGTGGCGACGTTCGGGCAGTCCCGCAGCGCGGTGTCCGCGTTCTTCTTGAGGGGAACCCGGCGTCCGCCGCGAACGCCCTCGTCCGAGGTAATCAGGGTGCGGCAGTCGGAATCGAGAATCCGGTCCCGCAGACTGTCCGACGAGAAGCCGCCGAACACGACCGAGTGGGGTGCACCGATGCGGGCGCAGGCAAGCATAGCCACTGCCGCCTCCGGGATCATCGGCAAGTAGATGCAGACCGGGTCCCCCTTCTTGACACCACGAGACTTGAGGGAGTTGGCGAGCTTGCATACCTCGGCGTGTAGCTCCCGGTAGGTGATCTTGCGAACCTCATCCGGGTCGTCGCCCTCCCACACGATGGCGATCTGGTCGCCGCGGGTCTCTAGGTGCCGGTCCAGACAGTTGTAGGCGGCGTTCAGCTTGGCGCCCGCAAACCAGTTGATGTGCAAATTGTCGGCGTCGTAGCTGTAATCCGAGACGGTGTCCCATGTCCGGAACCAGCTGACGAAGCGCCTCGCCTGCTCCGCCCAGAAGGTGTCCGGATCTTCCACCGACCGCTGGTACATGGTCTCGTAAAGGGCGGCGTCGATATGCGCCGAGCCCTCGATGTCCGGCGGGATTTCATAGATCTTGTGCTCAGACATGAGCCGTCTCCTCTATTCTGGTGGCGGCGAACCCCCGCCAGCAGCGGGAGCCTTTAGCGGTGCGGCTTGCGTGGGTCGGCGGTCAATACTAAACGCTCGTCGCCGGTCTCGCTACCGGACTGGACGCCGCCTGGCCTGCCCGCGCCACAGCCCCTTAGCGAACCGTTTATGCTTGATCTGATCGGCAGAATTACCTAACGTGGAGAGTTTGTGCGGGATGCTGGCTCGAGTGATGAAGGGACGACCATGAAGTACGTCAGTACCCGAGGCGGCGTAACGCCGGTCGGCTTTGCGGATGCCGTCATGATGGGGCTCGGTACCGACGGTGGGCTTCTGGTCCCGGAGCGCATTCCCCGGCTTGAGCGTGAGGACCTCGTCCGATGGGCTCGGCTGCGCTTCCAGGATCTCGCGGTGGAGGTCATTTCCCCATTCGTCGGGGGAGACATTTCCCGGGGGGATCTCGTCGACCTGGTGAGCCGCTCCTACGCGTCCTTCTCCCACGCCGAGGTGACACCCGTGGTCTCCGCTGGCGAGCGCCGGATCCTCGAGCTTTTTCACGGGCCCACGGCAGCCTTCAAGGACGTGGCCTTGCAGCTCCTAGGCAACCTGTTCGAATACCTCCTCGCCCGCGATGGCGGACGCCTCAATATCGTTGGCGCCACGTCGGGTGACACGGGATCGGCAGCCATTGCCGGCGTTCGCGGCAAGTCTCGGATCCACATCTTCATTCTCTATCCGCACGGCCGTGTCTCGCCTATCCAGGAGCGGCAGATGACCACAGTGCTGGATGCGAACGTGCACAATTTGGCGATCCGGGGCACCTTCGACGATGGCCAGGGAATCGTTAAGGCACTCTTTAATGACCTGGGCTTCAAGGCCGAGCACGGTCTTGGCGCCGTCAACTCTATCAACTGGGCACGCATATTGGCCCAGATGGTCTACTACTTCTACGCGTGGGGCCGTGTATCCGGCGGCGATGCGGAGCATCGGGTAAGCTTTTCGGTGCCCACCGGTAATTTTGGAGATATCTTTGCCGGGTACATGGCCAAGCGCATGGGGCTGCCGATCGATCGGCTCATTATCGCCACGAACACCAACGATATTCTCACGCGGTTTGTGCAACAGGGTGTCTACGCGGCGGGGGAGGTCCACGCGACCCTGAGCCCCGCCATGGACATCCAGATGGCGTCCAACTTCGAGCGCTACCTGTACTACCTTGTCGGGGAAGATCCGGCCGTTGTTCGGGCGCTGCTCGAGGAGTTGCGGGGAAGCGGGCGCATGGGCGTGACTATAGAGCAGCACGGGGCTGTGCGTGAGGATTTCGACGCGGCGGAGGCCAGCGACCCGGAGACTCTGGATCAGATCCGGGAGACCTACGCAGCGACCGGTTACATCCTCGATCCCCACACCGCAATCGGCGTGCGGGCTGCCCGCGGCCGTCAGCATGCGATCTGCTTGGCCACTGCGCACCCGGCCAAGTTCAACGAAGCCGTGCGGCAAGCCGTTGGTGTCGAGGCGCCGCCGCCGCCGTCCCTGCGGGGACTAATGGACAAGGAGGCTCGCTCTGTGCTCCTCGATGCGGACGAGCAGGCGGTGCGCGCCTGCATCCGCGACACCCTGGCTGCCATTTCGAGCTGAGGACCCAGCATGAACGGCTTGGGCCGGACCATTCAGATCCTTGACACGAGCCTGCGCGACGGGGAGCAGACGCACGGCGTCTCTTTCTCCCCCGACGAGAAGACCAACATCGCCAAGGCGCTCTTGGGGCTGGTGCGGGTGGACCGTATCGAGGTCGCATCCGCCCGCGTGTCCTCCGGCGAGCTGGAGGCCGTCTCCAAGATCGTCGGCTGGGCGGGTGAAGAGGGCCTCGTGGACCGCATTGAGGTGCTTGGCTTCGTCGACCGTGGCAGGAGCGTGGACTGGATCTGCCAGGCCGGCGGGCGGGTGATAAATCTCCTGGCCAAGGGCAGCGAGCGGCACTGTCGGCAGCAGCTGAGCAAGACGCTCGAGCGGCACTTGGAGGACGTGCGCGAAACGATCGACATCGCGTTGGACAAGGGGCTCGCCGTCAATCTCTACTTGGAAGACTGGTCGAACGGGTACCGAGACAATGCCGCCTACGTTTACGCCCTGGTGGAGCGGATAGCGGAAGCGGGGATCGGCCATTTCATGCTGCCGGACACCCTGGGGGTCATGACCCCGGAACGGGTCTTCGCCGCAGTGACGGACATGATCGAGCGCTTCCCGGGGCTCAAGTTCGATTTCCATCCCCACAACGATTATGGGTTGGCCACGGCAAACGTGCTGGCGGCGGCCCAAGCCGGTGCCGCCGCGGTGCATTGCACCGTCAACTGTCTGGGCGAGCGTGCGGGAAACGCCTCGCTCGCGGAGGTCGCGGTGAACCTGCGCGATCAGCTGGGCATCGACCTGGGGATCGACGAGACCCACCTTGCCCGGGTCAGCGAGCTGGTCGAATACTTCTCCGGCAAACGCATTGCCGACAACACGCCGATCATTGGTGCGGACGCCTTCACCCAGACAGCGGGCATCCATGCGGACGGGGATAAGAAGGGGAGCCTTTACCATACGCGTCTGAGCCCGGAGCGCTTTGCCCGCCGACGCAAGTATTCCCTGGGGAAGCTGAGCGGCAAGGCCTCGCTCCTCAAGAATCTGGAGTGGCTCGACATCACCTTGTCGGAGGAGAACCAACGGAAAGTCCTGAAGCGGATCGTGGAGCTGGGCGACTCGAAGAAGATCATCACCACCGAGGACCTGCCGTTCATCATCGCCGAGGTCCTGGAGAGCAAGGACTACGAGCACTTGGAGCTCCTCGCCTGCAGCTTTACCAGCAGCATGGACCTGGAGTCGACGGCAAGCATCCGCATTCGTGTGGAGGGTGAGGTCTTCAACGCCGCGGGCAGCGGGACCGGCGGTTTCGATGCCTTCATGAATGCGTTGGGTAAGGTCCTCAAGAAGCGAGGCTTGGCGCTGCCGGAGCTGCTCGACTACGAGGTCCGTATCCCGAAGGGCGGGCGGAGCGATGCCCTGACCGAATGCATCATCACCTGGAACGGGGAGAAGGGGGAATTGCGTACCCGTGGTGTGCACTACAATCAGGTCTTCGCCGCCATTAATGCGACCCTGCGCATGCTGAATGTGCTGATCCATCGTTCCCTGAAGGGGGCCGACCCGGCAGCATCTGCCGCCTGAGCGCTACCGAAAGCCGCGCTTGGCGCGCTCCGCATCCCCCTTGCCCGCTGGGGAGAGGGCCGGGGTGAGGGAAACGGTCATGGTGGCAGCGCCTTACATTCTCCGGGGTGGCGCTGCCGCCATGGCTGTTACCTTGGCGTTTGGAAACGAGCCGGTTGGTGCCATACTAGCCTGACCTCTGATCGCTCTGAATGCCCGGGGCCGCTCACCTGGCTCCGTACGCTTGGTTGCGCCAGACAGGAGGGACGCATGAATCGCCTTCTGGAACGTCTTGACCTGGAGCACAGGCGCCTCGCCCGGCTGCTCGATCTGCTCGACAAGCTGCTGAATGACTTTCACGCGGGTGTCGAGCCCGACTACGAGCTCATTTGCGAGATGCTCGAGTACATGGAGACATATGCGGACCAGGTTCACCACCCCACCGAAGACCTGATATTTCGCCGTGTGCTGGAGCGAGCCGGAGCGGACCAGCCGGTCCTCGGCATATTGATGCAGCAGCACAGGATCCTGGCGGAGCTCAATCGGCGGTTCCGCCAGTCTCTGGAGGGTGTGGTGCACGAGGAGGTATTGCGCCGCGACCAGGTCGAGAGCCAAGGTCGTGAGCTGGTGGATACGCTGCGCAGGCACATGGTGCTGGAAGACACCGCGGCGTTTCCCCTGGTCCTCCGGTACCTTTCGCCGGACGATTGGGAGGAGCTTGCCGAGGCGGCGCCCGACGCGAACGACCCGGTATTCGGCACACCCGATCCCGCCCGCTTTCGCGCCCTTTACCACCATCTGATGACGCAGGTGCATCCTTGAGAGCGAGACCAGCATCCGGCGCGTCGCTGTCCCGAATCTAGGCAGATGAAATACCAGAAGGAAACGGAGTTCAGACACGACGCACCTGAGTCGCTGGGGGTGCTCATGCTCAACCTCGGAACGCCCGAGGCGCCGACCGCCCCCGCGTTGCGGACCTATCTCGCGGCGTTCCTGAGCGACCGCCGCGTGGTGGAGCTGCCGCGCGTACTGTGGTGGTTGGTGCTTCACGGCATCATCCTCCGGGTCAGGCCTCGACGGGTCGCCCAGGTCTATGCATCCGTCTGGACGGCAGAAGGCTCTCCTCTCAAGGCCATTTCCCTTCGCCAGGCCGCAGCCCTCCAGGAGCGGCTGAGCGCCCGTCTTCCCGGCCCGGTCCGGGTGGAGCTGGCCATGCGGTACGGCAACCCTTCCATCGCTGCCGGCCTTGGGACGTTGCGGGCCGCCAATGCGCGGCGCCTCCTGGTACTGCCGCTCTATCCCCAGTATTCCGGACCCACGACGGCCTCAACGTTCGACGGGGTCACAAAAGAGCTCCGCAGCTGGCGGTGGGTGCCTGAGCTGCGCTTTGTTAACCAATACCATGACGATCCCGCCTACGTCGCGGCGCTTGCCGAGAGCATTCATACGTACCGGGCGGAGCATGGCCGGCCGGATCGCCTTCTGTTCTCGTTCCACGGCATCCCGAAAGAGTACTTTCTCAATGGCGACCCCTATCACTGCCAGTGCCGGAAGACCGCACGCCTTGTGGCTGAGGCCCTCGATCTGTCGGACGAGCGCTGGCAGATCTCATTCCAATCGCGTGTCGGTAACAAGGAGTGGCTGCAGCCGTATACGGACGAGATCCTGAAGTCCTGGGGACGGCGAGGGGTCGGTAAGGTACATGTGATCTGCCCTGGCTTTTCCGCCGATTGTCTGGAAACCCTGGCAGAGATTGCCGTCGAGAACCGCGAATACTTCCTCGGGTCCGGAGGGCGGGAGTACGGGTACATCCCGGCCCTCAATGATGCCGCTGCCCACATGGATATGTTAGCGAACCTCGTCCAGCGTCATGCGAGCGGGTGGCCAGAAGCCATGGGCAACGACGCCAGCTGGAATCCCACCGCCCTCGCTGAGCGGCTGGAGCTGGCCCGGATCCTAGGGGCGCAGACCTGAGGGGGCGCATTGCAAACCCGGATCAGGTCCACATTTACTCAGGATAGCCGAACGACAGGACGCTGCATCGTGGAAAACCACCCTCTGCCGACAGAGATCAAGCTTCACCGGAAATCGCGCACGCTGGAGGTCGCCTATGACGATGGCGCCCGCTTCCGTCTTCCGTGCGAGTACCTGAGGGTCTACTCGCCGTCCGCCGAGGTGCGGGGACACTCGCCCGACTCGGCCACGCTTCAGGTCGGCAAAGAGCAGGTCAACATCACGGACCTGCAGCAGGTGGGTCGTTACGCGGCCAAGATTTTCTTCGACGACGGTCACAGCTCCGGTCTGTATGACTGGCAGTACCTCTACAAGCTCGGCCGCGCGTGGCAGCCCCTATGGTTCGACTATATGGAGCGCCTCAGGGCAGCGGGCCAGCAACGCGTGGGCCCTGATCCTTTCGAGGAGCTGAAGGCTCAGGGCGAACAGCCTGCCCGGCTGCCCGCCTAATGCGGGTATGAAGCTGCCCGCCACCAGCTTCCAGCCACCAGCGCTGAGAAGCCGCAAGACCGTGTTGTCGTTGTGGACCATCGGAGGCGAGGTGGGCGCATCGCTTACCTGATGCTTCGTTACGATCCTGCCGGCCCTTGGCCTATTGCCGCTTCCGCCCCGCAACGCGCAAGCGCAGGGCGTTGAGCCGGATGAAGCCGGTGGCGTCGCCCTGGTCGTAGGCGCCAGCGTCCTCTTCGAAGGTGGCGATGGAGGCGTCGAACAGGCTATCCGTATCCGATTTGCGTCCCACCACCATGACGCCGCCCTTGTAGAGCTTGAGCCGCACCTCACCGTTCACCACGGCCTGGCTCTGGTCGATGGCGGCCTGTAGCATGCGCCGTTCGGGACTCCACCAGTAGCCATTGTAGACGAGGCTTGCGTACCTGGGCATCATCTCGTCTTTCAGATGCGCGGACTCCCGGTCCAGGGTGAGGGACTCGATCGCCCGGTGGGCTTTCAGCAGAATTGTTCCACCCGGGGTCTCATAGCAGCCCCGGGACTTCATGCCCACGTACCGGTTCTCCACGATGTCGCTGCGGCCGATACCATTGGTGCCGCCAATGCGATTGAGCTCGGCGAGCAGCGCCGCCGGAGTCATGACTTTGCCGTCGAGGGCCACGCAGTCACCACCCTCGAAGCTGAGCCCAATATAGGTCGGTGCGTCGGGCGCCCTCTCGGGGGAAACGCTCCAGCGCCACATGCTTTCGCTTGGCTCCATCCAGGGGTCCTCCAGCTCGTAGCCCTCATAGGAGATGTGCAGCAGGTTGGCGTCCATGGAATAGGGGGATTTGGTCCCGCCCCGTTTCATTTCCACCGGGATGCCGTGTGCCTCGGCATAGTCGAGCAGCTTCTCCCGGGACAGCAGATTCCATTCCCGCCAGGGGGCGATGATCTTGATGTCGGGCTTGAGGGCGTAAGCACCGAGCTCGAACCGGACCTGGTCGTTGCCCTTTCCGGTGGCACCGTGGGAGACAGCGTCGGCACCCGTCTCCATCGCGATCTCTACCAACCGCTTCGCGATCAGCGGTCGGGCGATTGAGGTGCCCAGGAGGTACTCCCCCTCGTAGACGGCATTGGCGCGGAACATGGGAAAGACGAAGTCGCGCACGAACTCCTCGCGGAGGTCGTCGATGTAGATCTCTCTGACGCCGGCTGCCAGCGCCTTGGATCGGGCGGGCTCCAATTCCTCGCCCTGACCGATATCCGCGGTGAAGGTGACCACCTCGCAGCCGTAGCTCTCCTGGAGCCACCTGAGGATGACCGAGGTGTCCAGGCCGCCTGAGTAGGCCAGCACCACCTTCGCGATCTCGTTCTGCGCCATGCTGAGCTCCCGATTTCCCGC
>JARRNE010000021.1:10572-11125 GCA_037385305.1 Chromatiaceae bacterium
CCAGGCCGCCTGAGTAGGCCAGCACCACCTTCCGGATCTCGTTCTGCGCCATGCTGAGCTCCCGATTTCCCGTAAGCCGCGGAGTATACACAGCACACCACCTATTTCGGCTCTCCGCCCGCAGATTTCGATCTGTGCTCTCGAAGGGAGAGTTTCACAGGAGGGGTGTGACCCCCGACGTCCAGGGAAGCTCAGTCAGGGACAGCTTCCGCCGGCTTTTCGTCCAAAAGGTCGCGCAAGTCCTGTACCCCCGTGAGCAGCCCCCTCAGGCGTTCCCACTCGAAGGCCGGCCCCGGGTCTGTCTTGCGTCCTGGCGCTATGTCCCTGTGACCCACGATACGCTCAGGGGTGATCAGAGGATAACGCCGGATGACCGCCTTGATCGTCTCCGCCAACACCTGATACTGACGGTCCGTATAGGGGACGTCGTCGGCGCCTTCCAGCTCGATGCCGATGGAGAAGTCATTGCATGCCGCCCGCCCCTGGAAACAGGATCGCCCCGCGTGCCAGGCTCGACAGGCCAGGGGTACATATTGGACGAGCTCCCCGTCGC
>JARRNE010000022.1:0-10478 GCA_037385305.1 Chromatiaceae bacterium
CCTCGGCCATCTTCTGGGACACCTTGTAGGCGGTCTGGCTCTGGATCAGGCCGACCCGGTTCTCGCCGTCCTGCTTCATGGCGCTGGTGACCTGGACCAGCCGCTTGACGACCTTTTCGGTGATGTTGTCCACCATCTGGCTGTTGGTGAAGGCCACCTTGCGGATGTACACCGAGCCGAGCTTGTAGCCCCATTTCTCGGACAGTGGCGAGACCGTGTCGCGCACCTTGTGGCTGAGCTGATGGCGGTCCTCCAGCATCTTGTCCATCTCCAGGTTGCTGAGGGTGGAAATCGTGGAGCTGGCCACGTTGGCCTGCAGCGAACCCTCGGGGTTGGCGTTCTTGAACAAGTAGTCCACCGGGTCGCTGACCTGCATCTCGTACCAGATGCCCACGCCCATGGGCGTGCCTTCCTCGCTGTTCACCATCTGGTCGCGCAGGTAGTACTGGCGCAGGGCGCTACTGACCTGGTGGCGTTTGCCGAAGAAGGGCACAAGCAGGGACTTGAGGCCGAAATGGGCGATCGGGACGCTCAGGCCGGGCTGGTCCAGGGTGCCGAGCACCTTGCCGAACAGGGTGAACACCTGGGCCTCGCGCTCCTGCACCACGGCGTACAGGCCGAACACCCGGGCCAGGCCGAGCAGCACCGGGAAGAACAGGACGCCGGCCACCAGGCCGGTCAGGGGAATCATCAGCTCGTCGTAGGGCATGATGGTCTCCTCAGGCAGCGGGGCCGGCGGTCTGCACGATGCGCCTGGCGCGCTTGAGCAGGGGCACGCGCATGTTGCGCACGTAGGCCCGCAGGGCCTGCGGGCCGCCCTCCTGCTTGATCTGCGCGAGGGTGAACGCCAGTTCCTTGAGCGGTGCCACTTCCGCCTGGGCGTTGTTGGTGGCGATCTCCACGGCCCGCTTGCTCAGCGTGATCTGCTGCTCGGCATCGGCCCGGGCGGTGCTGATGTCGGCGGCCACCTGATTGCGGGTGCTGTTGATGGCCGACAGGGCCCGGTCCACCCTGTCCGGCGGGTCGATCTGGGTGATCAGGGCCGCGTCCAGCTCGATGCCGTAGCGGCTGCCGGTGGAGCGGCACTGCTGCTCCATGTATTCGTTGAGCAGGGGCAGGTTCTTGCGCAGGTCGTTGATGGACACGCCCTCGGACAGTTCCACCGCGGCCGATTCCGGGCCGCTTTCGATTTCACGGCTGCCGATCAGGTTCTGCCCCTTGGGGTCCACGAAGTTGGCGATGCGCTCGCGTAGCACCGAGATGAAATAGCCCATCACGTGTTCCAGCGGGACGGTGACACCGAAGAAATAGGCGTACAGGTTGTTCTCCGCCACCCGGAAGCGGATCTGCCCGTTCACACCGGTGGTCAGGTTGTCCTTGGTCACGGCCTCCACGGTGCTCTGGTGCTTGGTCGGGTCCCAGGTCAGCTCGATGGTCTGAGTGGCCACGCTCACCTTGTACATATCCTGCCAGGGCCATTTGAAATAGGGTCCGCCCGGACCGATGACCCGCAGGACCGGGTATCGGTAGCGTTCCCGTTCCTCGCGGTTCATGTCCTCGCCCAACACCATGGCGTTGCCCATCCGTTCGGCGCGGCCGAAAGAGGTGATCACGGCCCGCTCGTTGGGCTTTACCGTATAGAAGCCGCCCACCACCGACTTGAAGATAGCGAAGCTGGCTAGACCGACGACAAAGGTTTCGATGAACATGGCAGTTCCTCGATAGAGAATTGGAGGCCGGAGCATAGACCCGACCAGTACACGCGTTTCCGCCTTGGAAGCCTAGCCGAGACTGCCTCGGCAAGACGCATCCCGGGGAATAATATCCCTAGAGAATCGCAGCGGATGGAGGGTCGTCTCGGTCGTCCATGGCGTCCGCCCGGGCGTCGAGGGTTCGCTTGATGGACCGCAGGGGGAACCACTCCGCCGTCGCCAAGCGTTCCTCCAGAGTGCCCTCTTCCTCATGCTTCACCACGCGCTGCAATAGCTCCACCCATTCTCTACTGAGCAGGCCTTGCTCGGCGTCGCCTTTGCGGTCGAAGGTGGCGGCCCGGTAGAAGCCGTCCTTGCGGATCTGGACGCGATAGCGGCCGCAGGGTAACTTGCTGAAGGTAGCCATTGCCGTACCTCCCATCAGGTAGGGTGATGGTCAGGGCCGAGGGGCGGTGCCAGCCGCCCCAAGGTCGGCCCCGTGTGCAGCGCGTGTGCGAAACGGGTGGGTCTTCAGTCTACGTCATTCGCGTATCGTGCGCGCGCTGTGTGCAGAGCATCCCGCACATGGCCACGTTGCATGGATAAAAACTCGTTGAAAGACAGCTCGTTACTATCCGTTGCCCCGATGCTGGACTGGACGGACCGTCACTGCCGGTATTTCCTGCGGCTCATCAGCCGTCGCGTGCGGCTGTATACAGAGATGGTAACCGCGGGTGCCCTCCTCTACGGGGAGCGGGAGCGGTTTCTGCGCTTCGATCCGGCGGAGCGCCCGTTGGCCCTCCAGCTCGGCGGCAGCGAGCCCCGAGCCATGGCGCACTGCGCCCGGATGGGGGAGGAGCGGGGCTATGACGAGATCAACATGAATGTCGGCTGCCCCTCTGACCGGGTCCAGTCCGGCCGCTTTGGCGCCTGCCTGATGGCGGAGCCCGACCTGGTGGCCGAGTGCGTGGCCGCCATGAAGGAGGCAATCCGCGGGCCCGTCACCATCAAGACGCGGATCGGCATCGACGACCGGGATAGCTACGAGGCGCTCTGTCTGTTCGTCGAGAGGGTCCAGGCCGCGGGGTGCGATGCCCTCATCGTCCACGCGCGCAAGGCCTGGCTGCAGGGCCTGAGGCCCAAGGAGAATCGGGAGATCCCGCTGCTGCGCTACGACGTGGTGGAGCAGCTGAAGGGCGACTTTCCAGGCCTTGCGATCATCATCAACGGCGGTGTCAGGAGCCTCGACCAGGCAAGGTCCCTGTTGACCCGCCTCGACGGCGTCATGATCGGGCGCGAAGCGTACCAGAACCCTTGGATGCTCGCGGCGGCAGACCGGGAGATTTTCGGGGACCGAACGCGAGCGCCCACTCGCCGCGAAGTGCTGGAGGCATTCGCCGATTACGCGGAACGTCAGCTGGCGGTCGGTGTCCCCCTCAGCGCGATGACCCGACACGTCCTGGGCCTGTTCAACGGCCGCCCGGGAGCCCGCGCCTGGCGCCGCCACGTCAGCGAGAACAGTCATCAGCGCCAGGCGGGCCCGGAGGTATTGCTGGCGGCCGCCCCGGGAGCGAGCTGAGCGCCCCGAAGAGCGCGTGCGTAGAAGCCGTCGGGGCATGCGCCCTGTGCCGCATCCATTGCACCCCAACCGTCCCAGGACGCCAATCCTCGCGGCTCGCCAACGATCCTGAGCACAGATGGATTGGCTCTCCCTCTCGCTCCTGTGCGCCTTCAGTCTGGCCTCCGCAGACGCTGCCACCAAGGCCTGGCTTCGAGACTATTCGGCCCGCGAGCTGGCCCTCGTCCGGCTTGGGCTGACGGGCCTGTTGATGACTCCGCTCCTGAGCAACCTGGGGCCCCTCACCGCTCTCCCGCGCGCCTTCTGGCTATGGATCTTCGCCTTGGTGCCCCTGGAGGTGGCAGCCATGCTGCTTTACATGAAGGCCATCCGGGATCATCCCCTGGCCCTCACCCTGCCCTATCTCGCCTTCACCCCTGTCTTCGTTATCCTGACCAGCTTTGTGCTCCTCGGAGAGCGCATCAGCCTCGGGGGCGCGACCGGCGTCACCCTGGTGGTGTTGGGGGCTTGGATGCTGAACGTTCGGCACGCCCGACTGCGGGAGTGGCGAAGCTGGGGGGCCCCCGTCGCGGCCATCTTCCACGAGCCGGGCTCGCGCATGATGCTGGGAGTCGCCGTCCTCTACAGCCTGACGGCAACCATGGGGAAAGGCGCGCTCCAATATATGGAGCCGCGGCACTTCGGCGCCTTTTACTTCGCCCTGCTCGGGATCGTCGTGACCGTCCTGTTCGCGGCCCCCCGCCCTCGCATGCTCTGCTCCGTATGGCGCCGCCCCTGGGGCGTCCTGGCGGTGACGGCCTGCAACGCCGCCATGGTTTATACGCATTTCCTGGCGCTGCAGCGGGTGGAGGTTGCCTACATGATCGCGGTGAAGCGCACGAGCCTGCTGTTCGGGATCGTCTACGGCGCCCTCTTCTTCCGGGAGACCAATCTGGGGTCCAACCTCCTCGCGGGCAACCTCATGCTGGCCGGCGTGCTCCTGATCGCATTCTGAGCCGCCTCTGGTCAGTCCGTGACGGCCACGGCAGGCGAGTCTCTCGGCCTCCCTTTGCGCGTTCGACCATGTTGCGGATGCCATGGCCCGTTTGGCCTCAATCGGTCGGAAGCGCCGCGAGGAACTCTGAGAGCGTCGGGGGGCGGACCGTGTCGATCCTGATGGCCAGGCGTCGCTCATCTGGCCCCAGAGGCTCCAGGGCGTCCAGCTGGGTCTCGAGCACCGCCAGGTCCGCCTCGGACGGGTCCCTGCCCGCCGCATTCCGCGCAGCCACCCGCGACCGTAGGACCTGTTTCGGTGCCAGCGGCTCGAAGATGGTACAGGTACACCCTTTGTCGGCGGCAAGGTCCAGAAAGGGCCGCCGCTGAGCGCGCTCGAGGAAGGTGGCGTCGACCAGCGGGCTGTAACCGGCATCCAGGATCAGCCCGGCAAGCTCCAGCAAGCGGGTGTAGGTTCGCGCAGTCGCGACCGCGGAATACAGGCCCGTGTCCACAGCCGACCCGGTTCGGGCGCCCGACGGCAGACCAAACAGCCGCTTGCGCTCCACGTCCGAGCGGATGTGGATCAGAGGCAGCCGCTCTCGGAGGATCGTGCTCAGCCGGCTCTTCCCGGAGCCGGAGACCCCGTGGGTCAGGTAGAGTCGGCGCGGCCGCCGCTGGGTGTAGCCCTCCGCGAGCGCCAGGTAACGCTCGTAGTCTGCCCGGTCCTGCCCGGCCTCCGCCGACTCCACACCTGGCTGCCCCAGGCGAATGGCGGTCACCTTGGCCCTGACCATCGCCCGGTAAACCTTGTAGAAACCCAGCACCGGAAGACCTTCGTAGTCTCCGGAGCACTCCAGATAGCGGTTCAGAAGCCTTCGGGCGGGCACCGCTTCGTCCGCCTCCTCCAGATCCATGATGAGGAAGGCGACCTCGCTCATGGTGTCGATCCAACGCAAATTTGGGTTGAACTCGATGCCGTCAAAGATGACGAGCCGCTCGTTGACCAGGGCGATGTTGCCCCGATGCATGTCCCCATGACACTCACACACATGCCCGTCCAGCCTTCTGGCCTCGAGGACCGGGCGAAGCGCCGCGTGCTGCGCACGGGTCCAATCCTCGAGGTGACGCAGGCGGGCGAGCTCCTCCGGCGCCGAAAGCCGCCGCCGGATCTGCTCGAAGTTCTCCACCATAGGCCCAAGCACCGCATCCGGGGTGCCAAAGACGCTGTCGTCTGCCGCCGGAGGGATGTTCGCATGGAAGGCGGCTACCCGCTCGGCGAGACGATCGGCCAGACCAGGGGAGAGGCGCCGGCGGGTGAGCAACGCGTCCTGGTCGAAACGGCGCATCTTGACTGCGTACTCCAGGATGGTCCCCTCCTCGCCCCCCATGCGTGGCATAGCTGTCGTCCCGACGATAGGCACCGCGGCCAGGTAGATCTCGGGAGCCAACCGCCCGTTGAGACGAATCTCCTCCTCGCAGAAGCACTTGCGCCGCTCCAGGGTCGAGAAGTCGAGAAAACCGAGATTGATCGGCTTCTTGACCTTATAGGCGTAGTCGCCGGCGAGGAGAACATGGGAGATGTGGGTCTCTATGTGGTCCACCCGTTCGACCGGGTGAGGGTAGGCCTGGGGTCTCAGCAAGCCCTTGATGAGCGGATCGAGCACAGGCATAGACTCGTCCACGGGGGCGTCACTGAATCCGCAAGTGGTGACGACGACCAGATCGGCCCCCTCGTAAGTCGAGGCGATTTCGCAGCCCTTCGACCCCGAGCCGGGTGAGGATGCGCTCGGAGTCCACGGTCGCCTTCGGGCAGCCGAGGCTGACGAAACCGACCCGCGGCCTGTAGCTAGGGGCGCTCACGCCGGGGCTCCTCAGTGCCGGAACAGAAGCTGCCGGTAGCGACGAACGCGCTCGTCCTCCGGACCCAAGAGATCCAGGACGGTCGCCATGGCCCGGCGCGGCAGCCCGCCACGGTAATCCGGTGCGCGGCGGTGCAGGTCCGCGAGCAGGTCGAGCGCGCCGTCGTAATCGTCCTTCATCAGATGCTGGGCGGCCAGGCTGAAACGGGTGTCGCAGTCACCCGGATCCCCCGCGAGTCTCGTTTCCAGCTCGGCAGTCGGCGCGGAAGTCCGCCCGCACTGGATGAGCTCGAGGTGCGTGCCCAGGCGTTGAATCCCCGCATGGTCCCGTACTTTCGGCGGCACAGCGGTCAGAACCGCGTGAGCCTCATCGTGGCGCCCCGCCTGGATGAGGAGCTTGGACAGGAGGAGCGGCAGCGCCGGGTTTTCCGGGTCGGCCATAGCGGCCTCCGCCAGCACCTGAATCGCGCGATCCTGATCCCCGGCACGCCACGCGCCCAAGGCCGAGGCCTGCGCCTTGTCCGCCAGAGGCACGATGTGCCGCTCGATCAGCTGGCGATAGTCCGCCTCGGTCTGCATGCCGTGGACGTGCTCGACCGGCTCCCCACGGCGGAACAGCTTGCAGGAAGGGACGCTCTTGACACCAAAGCGCTGGGCAATACGCTTCTGACGGTCCGTGTCCACGGTCACCAGTAGGAAGCGCCCCTCGTACTCCCGGACGAGCTTCAGCAAGAGCTCCCGCTGGCGCAGGGACGGACCCGCCCAGGATGCCCAGAAGTCCACCAGGACGGGACCCTTGCGAGAGTTCTCCACCACCAGCCGATCGAAGTTTTCTTGGGTTGCCTCGAGGGCGAAAGCCGGTCCTGGCGCAGCGGACATCGCGGACTCACGGACAGCTTAATCTTGACCACGAAAGATGGTATTGTCTCGCGCCGCCGGAGGCAAACCCCGTGCGGCGCCGCGGCAGATCCCGCGGGTAGATCGCCAAGCTCTGAAGTCAGACTTGACGGTAAGTTAGTAAACGGTAGGATACCGAATCACCTTGCCCGAGGCCGCCCTTTCCGGGAACCCCGTCCTGCCAACCACTGAGGAGGTGCTGTAGGTGAAGAACTGCCGACTCTGCAAGTATAGTAGTCTGTGCAACGATCTCCCCGCTGTATGCGTCCTCATCCCGTACGTCGTGGTGGCCTTGGTGACCGTTACCGTCGGTTACCTTTTCGTCACCCAAGAGCTGCTTTGAGCGCAACTCCCTGGAGGCTGCGAGGAGGCGCCACGGCTCCCGCATCGCGCGGCCAGGACGATTTGCCCGCCGCGCCCTCCGAGCGGAGGTGTCTTCTCGCGAAGCCGAGACTGAGGAAGGCCTGCGGGCCACCGATTTGTATCTGGCTGCCGGCTCCCGATAGATCATGACGGACCGCCTAACCCGAATCTATACCCGGCGGGGCGATGACGGCACCACCGGGCTCGCTGACGGGGGCAGACTATCCAAGGATAGCCGCCGGATAGAGGCGCTGGGCTGCCTGGACGAGCTGAACAGCCTGATCGGCGTTGTGATTGCCCATGCAGGTCCCGCGGCCCCGGTAGAGCTGGTGGAGGTGCAGCACCAGCTGTTCGAGGTGGGAGCGGAATTGGCGGCACCAGGCGCGAAGCGCCTTCAGGCCGGCGACGTCGCCTCCTTGGAGCAGGCACTAGATCACCACAACGGGCGGCTCCCACCCTTGAGGGAGTTCATCCTACCGGGCGGAGACCTCGCCACGGCCCACTGCCATCTCGCCCGATCGGTTTGCCGGCGGGCGGAACGTCGGCTGGTTGAGCTGCGGCGCAGCGAAGCAGTGAATCCCGAGACCCTACGATACATCAACAGGCTGTCGGATCTGCTCTTCGTCCTCGCACGCGTGCTTGCGCGGCGGGATGACGGGCGCGAAGTCTACTGGCAACCCAAGCCACCCACATAGCGGGACACTGGTCGGCCGCATTCGGGAAGACCGGTGTCGCCGGTGAGCGAGCGGTGGAGGTGGAATCCGCAGCTCTCGGGACGCCAAGAGACCTGAACCTTGCGGAGCCGGACATACGCCGGGAAAAGCCTTAAAATCCGGGGCTGTTTAGCGTTAGGTGAGCCCCTTATCCTCCTCTGTCATGGATATCCTTCTCGCAAACCCTCGCGGCTTCTGCGCTGGCGTCGACCGGGCCATCGAGATCGTGGAGCGGGTGTTGGCCGTCTATGGCGCGCCCATCTACGTGCGGCACGAAGTGGTCCACAACCGCTACGTCGTCGACGACCTGAAGCGACGGGGCGTGATCTTTATCGAAGATGTGGGCCAGGTACCCGAGGGAAGTACGGTGATCTTCAGCGCCCACGGGGTAGCCCGGAAGGTGCGCGACCAAGCCGCAGAGCGCAGTCTCCGCGTCTTCGATGCGACCTGCCCGCTGGTGGCGAAGGTCCACCTGGAGGTGGCGCGTCACTGCCGCAACGGGCGCGAAGTCATCCTGATCGGTCATCGGGGTCATCCCGAGGTCGAAGGCACCATGGGCCAGTGCGGGCATCAGGGGGCCCGCGTGCACCTCGTCGAGAAGACGAAGGATATCGCCCAGCTCGAGATCCCGGACTCGGCAAGGGTCGCCTACGTGACCCAGACCACCCTGTCAGTAGACGACACCGAAGGGATAGTCACCGCATTGAAGGCGCGCTTTCCGCACATCGAGGGGCCCAAGAAGAGCGACATCTGCTACGCAACCCAAAACCGCCAGGATGCCGTCAAGGCCCTGACGGACCGGTGCGAGCTGATCCTGGTGGTTGGATCGGCCAACAGCTCCAACTCGAATCGGCTGCGCGAGATTGCGGAGAGGCAGGGCGCGGCGGCATATCTAATCGACGGGCCGGAGGACGTCCGCCGGGAGTGGATCCCGGAAGGCGCCCGCGTCGGGCTCACCGCCGGCGCCTCCGCGCCCGAGCTGCTGGTCGAGGCAGTCATCGAACGGCTCCGGCAGTGGGGCAGCGGTCAGGTGGTAGAGCTGCCCGGGCTGCGCGAAAGGGTTACATTCGCCTTGCCGCGGGAGCTGCACAGCGCGCCCTCCTCCGAGACCTGATGCTACCGAGCAGCGTGGGAACCCGACTGCAGGAGAAACACTGTTTAGTCCTGCTTTCCTGCGCCTATAGCCGTAGAACGCGTTGATTTCGTGGCCTCGCCCGGCAAGCCCGAACAGATCCGTGGCTCCCGAGGTCCCCGTGATAGACTTTGCGGTGCCCTAGCGGTCGGCTCCCGAGCCGGGCAAGCATGCGGCCCTGACGGTTAGGGTAGCTCAGCCTTTGCAGCCCCTGCTCAATAGGAGAGATGAGTAACATCCTTGTCGTCGGCGGCGGAATCATCGGTCTGCTCACCGCCCGGGAGCTGGCCAGGACCGGAGCCTCCGTAACCCTGGTCGAAATGGGCGAAACCGGCCGCGAATCCTCCTGGGCCGGCGGAGGAATCATCTCGCCACTCTATCCCTGGCACCATCCCGCATCGGTTAACGCCCTCGCGGGCTGGAGCCAACGCGTCTACCCCGATCTGTCCGCGGAGCTCCTCCAGGAGACCGGCACAGATCCCGAGCACATCCGCTCCGGACTCCTTGTCCTCGACCCCGATGAGCAGGGCGCCGGCCTGTCCTGGGGCAGGGAGCAGCACATCAGAACCGAAACCCTGGAAGCCGCCGCCCTGCGGGACCAAGAGCCCGACCTCAGTCCCAAGTCCGCGAGTGCCCTGCTCCTGCCGGACGTCGCCCAGGTGCGCAGTCCCCGACTCACCAAGGCGCTGCGCCAATCCATCGAGCACCGGGTTGCCATCCGGGAGCAGGAAGAGGTGATCGAGCTTCAGCTGGAGAAGGGGCGGGTCACGGGCGTCCAGACGCGCCGCGGCAACATCGGGGCCGACCAAGTGGTGGTCTGCACCGGCGCCTGGACCGCGAGGCTGCTGGAACGGCTTGGGGGTAAGCTGGACATACATCCGGTGCGCGGCCAGATGATCCTCTTCCATGCCAAACCCGGCCAGGTGCACCATATCGCCCTCTTCCGTGAACGTTATGTGATACCGAGGCGGGACGGACACATTCTTGTCGGCAGCACCCTGGAGCACACCGGCTTCGCGAAGGTCACCACCGCCGAAGCCAAGGAAGAGCTCTACCGCAGCGCGGTCGAATTGTTCCCCCTCCTGAAGCGGACCCCGATCGAGGACCACTGGGCAGGGCTGCGACCCGGCTCGCCCAGCGGGGTCCCATATATCGGTCCTTACCCGCAGCTCGAAGGGCTGTACATCAACGCCGGTCATTTCCGCAACGGGCTTGCCACTGGACCCGCTTCGGCCCGGTTGGTCGTTGACCTCTTACTGGACCGCCCGC
>JARRNE010000023.1:0-39229 GCA_037385305.1 Chromatiaceae bacterium
CCTCGAGGAGACTGGCGAGGTCGTCGGCGTGCTCCTCCTCCATGGCGAGAATCGTCTCCAGCATGCGCCGGGTGGTGATGTCGTCGTCGCCGATGTAGTGGATCATCTCCCCATAGCTGTCGATCGCGATACGCTCCGCCACCAGGTCCTCCTTGATCATGTCGACCAAATCCTCGCCCTCGACGTATTCCGCGTGGCTGCGCGTGGCGAGTCCCTCCGGGTCGAAGTTGGGTTCGCCCTTGAGCTGCACGATCCGCGCGGCAATCTGGTCCGCGTGCATCTGCTCCTCGTTGGCATGCTGGAGGAATTCCTGGGCCACGGCGTCCGCGTTGATTCCGGCGGCCATGAAGTAATGGCGCCTGTAGCGCAAGATACACACCAGCTCGGTGGCCAACGCCTCGTTGAGGAGCTTGACCACTTGGTCGCGGTCGGCCCGATAGCCCGCCGTCACCGCCCCGTCCTCGATATGTTTGCGGGCCCGTTCGCGCAATGTCTTGATGTCACTGAGGAAGGGCTTCTCCTGAGCCTCCGTCGATGCCTTCGTGTGGGCTTTGGACATGGTGTTCTCCTAGCGCTTCAAGTTGGGGAAGCGGCGCTTATCCGGGCGCTGACCCTGCATCATCACCAGGACCAGGCCCGGGATCAAGCCCCGGAAGAGTGGGACGTTCGGTCAGGGCCGTGGAGTAAGCCATGCCAACGCTCCGGGGCATTCGGTTCCGTCTGGGCTGCCCCTTGAAACCGTGTCCTCCGCATCTATCCTTTTGGCGGGATTGTCCCAGGGGAATGGCGTTGAGGAGGTAATCATGTTCGGAAACCTGACCAACTTCGAGGGCAGCTTGTTCGATGACCTATGGCGGATGCAGCGGGAAATGGACGAGGCATTCACCCGCTGGCCCTGGCCGACCGGAATCCGCTCGGTCGCCCGCGGCACCTATCCACCCCTGAATGTGGGCGTCACGCCGGAGAAGGCGGATGTCTACCTGTTCGTCGCTGGCATGGACCCCAAGGCCTTGGATCTCTCTATTCAGCGGAACCTGCTCACGATCTCCGGCGAACGGAAGGTGCCGGAGCGCGAGGGCGTGCAGTACTACCGAGAAGAGCGCTTCGATGGGCCCTTTCGGCGGGTGGTGACTCTTCCGGACGACGTTGACCCCGAGACGGTAGAGGCGACCTACACCGATGGGGTTCTCCATGTCTCAGTGCAGCGTCGGGAGGCCACCCGCCCCCGTCAGATTGAGATCAAGTGAAATAAGGAGGAGCTCAGCATGACCGAGAAGAGCGATGTGACGGCCCGGGGCGCTGGCGAGGCGAAGGACCGGGATGATGCCCGGCCGGTGCTGCGGCCCCCCGTAAATATCTTCGAGGATCCACACGGCATCACCCTCGAGGCGGATATGCCGGGCGTCTCGAAGGATCGCCTCAACCTCCAAGTGGACAAGGATACGCTGGTGGTGGAAGGCGACGCCAAGATCGATATGCCGGCGGGTATGGAGGCGCTCTACGCGGACGTCCGCGTAACGCACTATCGCCGCAGCTTCACCCTGAGCGGCGAGCTTGAGCCCGACAAGATCGAGGCGAGCCTGAAGGACGGGGTGTTGACGGTCCGCATTCCCAAGCGGGCAGAGCTGCGCCCCCGCAAGATCGAGGTGAGGGCCGGGTAGCGCCCGTCAGGGTGCCTCGGCCCGGCAAGCCTTGCCGAGGGCTACCACCTAGGCTCCGCGGCGAAGCATGGGGAGCGGCGGCTGGATCAGCAGCGGATAGGTCGCGAGGGTTCCGGCGGCGCCGATCGCGAGTGCGCTGCCGGCAACCCCGGCGACCCAGAGCCAAGGGTTGAACTGGAGCGCCAGGTCGAACAGCTGGTGGGCGAGCAGCAGCCCAATGATCTCCGCGAAGATCGTTGCAAGCAGCCCCGCCAGGAGCCCCGCGCCCGTGAACTCCACCGCGAGGCTCCGCAGCAGCTGGCGGCGGCTCGCCCCGAGGGTGCGAAGGAGGCCGTGCTCGGCACGTCTTTCCTCGATGCTCGCCTGGATGCCCGCGTACATCACTAGGATTCCCGCGGCCAGGCTGAAGAGGAAAACGTATTCCACCGCCATCATGCCGCGGTCGATGATGCGGCGGACCTGGTTCATGAGCGCTTCCACGTCGAAGAGGGTCACGCTCGGGAAGGTCCGAACCAGCTCCGGCACCAGGGCTTCCTTCGCCGGCGGCAGGTAGAAGCTGGTCACATAGGTCGCCGCTTCTTCCCCCAGCAGGGAGGGAGGCGCGATCACGAAGAAGTTGACGTTGAAGCTGTCCCACTGGACCTTGCGCAGGCTCGTTATCGGGGCCTGGACCTCATGCCCCGAGACCCAGAAGGTAAGGACATCGCCCAGCTTCAGGCCGAGCGTATGTGCCAAGCCATCCTCCACCGAGAGCTGGGGCGGCGGGTTCGGCCCCCTCCACCAGCGGCCCGCCACGATGCGGTTGTCCGACTGGAGGTGATCGCTCCAGCTCAGGTTGAATCCCCGGGCGGCCAACCGTTGGGCGCGGGGGCTCGGGTAGGTCTCCGGATCGACCTTGGCGTTGTTCACCCGGATCAGGCGTCCGCGGACCATGGGAAAGATGCCGGAAGTCCGGATGCCGTGCTGCCGGAAGAAGGCCTGCAGGGGCTGCACGCCCTGGGGCTGAATGTTGATCAGGAATCGATTCGGGGCGTCGGTCGGCAGGCTTCCCCGCCAGGTCCGGAGGAGATCGACCCGCACCACCGCCAGGAGGAGCAGGGCAAGGATGCCGAGGCCGAAGCCTGTGATTTGCAAAAGCGCCCCCGTCGGCCGCCGGGCGAGGGCGGCGAGACCCAGCCGCCACACCCCTCGGCTGCGTCCTGCCAGGGAGGCGGAAATACGGATGAGGAGGGCGACCGCCCCGAGGAGGGTGAGGATGGCAGCGGCCACCCCGGCGAGCAGCCTCCAGGCGAGCTCCGCGTCCCCGGCCTGCCAGAAGATGAGCAGCGCGAGCGCCCCTGCGGCGGCGCCGAATGCCACGGCCGCCGAGAGCCGGGGTGGGCCGAGATCGCGATGTAGCGCCCGGAGGGGCGGAATCCGGGCCAGCTGGAGGAGGGGCGGCAGGGCGAATCCGAAGAGGGTGACGAGTCCGGTGCCGAGGCCCAGGGCGATGGGACGCAGCGAAGGGGCCGGGAGCTGCGAGCCGAACCACTCTGCAAGGATCGCTGCGAGGCCAGTTTGGGCGAGGTAACCCAGAACGCAGCCCAGGAAGCTCGCTGCGAGACCGAAGAGCAGGAGCCGCACCAGGAAGATCCGGGTCAGGAGGCCGCGATGCGCCCCGAGACAGCGCATGACCGCAACGGCATCGGTCTGGCGACCCACCAGGCGGCGGCTCGCCAGGGCGACCGCCGCACCCGCCACGAGTACGGTGGCCAGGGCCGCCAGGCGCAGGAACCGGGACGCCCGATCGATGGCAGAGGCAAACTCCGGTCGAGCGTCGCGGGCATCCTCCACCCGCAGATTCGGGGACGCGGAGCCCTTTGCTGCAGATTTGAAGCGGTCGACCGCGGGGAGGTCACCGGCGACCAGGAGTCGATAGTGGACGCGGCTGGCGGGGGTTACCAGGCCGGTCGCGGCGACATCCCGCATATTGATCATGACCCGCGGCGCGAGCTGGAAGAGGTTCCTTCCCCGATCCGGCTCGTAAGCGATCACCCCCGCAATGCGGAAGCCTTTGCTGCCCAGGGTTAGGGTGTTTCCAACCTTGGCCTTCAGCAGATACAGGAGGCGGGGCTCCACCCACATCTCGCCCAGGGGAGGCCCCCCCACGACGGCTCGCTCCGGCTCCCCCGAACGGGCCTGCAGGCGAGCTGATCCCCGCAGCGGGTAGTGGGAGCTGACTGCCTTGACTTGGACCAGGTGGGGTGTCCCGGCGCCCATGATGACACTGGGGAATTCCAGGGTCCGGGCAGTATCCAGACCCAGGGCGCGCGCCTGCCGGGCCAGCGGCTCGGAGATAGGGGCGGAGCTGTCCAGGGCGAGATCGGCGGCGATCAGCTCTCCGCCCTGCCGCTGCATGGCCTGCTCGATGCGATCCGTGAAGAAGCCGACCCCTGTGATGGCAGCCGCTGTCAGCAGTAGCGCCGCCCCCAGAAGGTAAAGCTCCCCGCTGCGCCAGTCCTGCCGGAGAAGGCGCAGGCCGATCCGCCAGGCCCGACCTCCCGCCGGCACCCACAGCGCCCTTGCGGTGCCAAGTGTGCCCAGATGGGCCTCTCGCGCCTCGTTCATTGCATGGGCTCCAGGTGGCCCTCGTGCATGTGCAGGCGGCGGTCACAGCGGTTGGCTAGATGCGGGTCGTGGGTGACCAGGACCAGTGCGGCGGCGGCATCTTCCCGCAGATCGAGGAGCAGGTCGATCACGTGCTCGCCGGTGGTCTCGTCGAGATTTCCGGTAGGCTCATCGACGAACAGGATGGAGGGGCGGGGAGCAAACGCGCGCGCGATGGCGACCCGTTGCTGCTCACCGCCAGAGAGCTGCCGCGGGTAGTGTCCAGCACGCCTGCTCAAGCCCACCCGATCCAGGGCCTCCCGGGCGGTCGCGTCCGCATCGGCGCGGCCGCTGAGCTCGAGGGGCAACAGCACGTTCTCCAGCGCGGAAAGGGTTGGTAGGAGCTGAAAATCCTGAAAGACGAAGCCTACGCGCCCTTCGCGCAGCGCAGCGCGACCGTCTTCGTCCAGCTCCCTGAGGCGCTCTCCGCACAGCCAGACGTCGCCGCTGCTGGCCTGGTCGAGGCCCGCCAGGAGGCCGAGCAGGGTGGACTTCCCGGAGCCTGACGCGCCAAGGATGGCAACCGCCTCGCCCGCATGCACGGCGAGGTCGAGACCCTTTAGGATGGTGAGGCGACCGCCGGGGCCGTCTACATGCTTCGCGAGCTGCGCGGCCCTGGATACAACCGAGCCGGAATTCGCTGTCATGATGAGATTGCTCCTGAGCGCTCTGGTCCTCTTGCCCATGCTTGCCCGGGGCGAGGGTCCCGTCGTCCTGGTGCTGGGGGACAGCCTGAGCGCGGGTTACGGCCTTCCACAGGATCGCGGGTGGGTGGCCCTGCTCGCGCAACGGGTGAGGGCCAAGGGCTATCCGCACCGGGTGGTCAATGCCAGTGTTTCCGGCGACACGACCGCTGGGGGGCTGACTCGCCTGCCGCCCCTCCTCGAGCGGAACCGCCCAGCCGTATTGGTGATCGAGCTGGGCGCCAACGACGGTCTTCGGGGGCTGAGCTTCGAAGAGATCGAAGGCAATCTGATCCGCCTCGCGGACCTAGGCCGGCGAGCCGGTAGCCGCCTTCTGCTCATTGGGGTGCGCCTTCCGCCCAACTACGGTGCGGCCTATACGGCGGGCTTTCAAGCCGTGTTCCGCAAGGTCGCCCGGCGTGGAAGGGTTCCGTTCGTTCCCCACTTGCTTGGCGGCGTGGCCGAGCACTTGGATCTCATGCAGGCGGATGGGCTGCACCCCAACGCGGAGGCGCAGCCCCGATTGCTCGACAACGTATGGCCTAAGCTGGAGCCCCTGCTGCGGGAGACCACCCCTTCTTCGAAGAGATGACGGCGTCGGCCGGCCGGGACCTTTTGTCAGTTTGCAGCAGGCGGGAGGCGTACAATTTCAGCCTGAACTGACTGACGCCGAGACCCTAGGGGAGGATCCTATGCATCGCGTAACCGTCGTCGGCTCCGGATTCGGAGGGTTGACCGCCGTCCAGCGGCTGAGGGAGTCGGCGCTGGACATGGAGATCACCCTGGTGAGCCCAAAGGACGAGTTCGTCTACTACCCGGGGCTGATCTGGGTACCCTCCGGTCTGCGTACCGGGGACGACCTGCGTATTCCGTTGAAGAACTTCTTTCGCAGGCTGAGGATTAGTCACCTGGCTGCCGAGGCCACAGGGCTCCGTGAGGGGGGGAGAGTCCTCGATACCACTCAGGGCGAGGTGAAGAACGAAGGACTCATCATCGCTTCCGGCGGACGCTACCTGAAGAAGCTCCCGGGGATCGAGCATGCGATTACGCCGTGCGAGGGGATCGCGGCGGCGGATCGGATTCGCGAGCGGCTTCGGGAGATGGAGGGCGGCACCATCGCGTTGGGCTTCGCCTCCAATCCGAACGAGCCCCAAGCGATGCGGGGAGGACCCATGTTCGAGTTCCTCTTCGGAATCGACCGGCAGCTGCGCAAGGAAGGCCGGCGCAACCGCTTCAAGCTGGTCTTCTTCTCCCCGGCGGCAAAGCCGGGCAACCGCCTCGGACCGAAGGCGGTGGACGGTCTGTTGAAAGAGATGCGCAAGTGGGATATCGACACCCATCTGGGCCACAAGCTCAAGGGCTTCACCGAGAACAAGGTCATGACGGAGGGTGGGGAGCTCGCGGCGGATCTGATCCTGTTCATGCCGGGCATGACCGGCAACCAGTGGTTCGACAGCACCGAGCTGCCCCGCTCCGACGGTGGGCTCATCAAGGCGGACGAACGCTGTAGGGTTTCGGGCTTCGAGCGGGTTTACGTGGTAGGCGACTCCGGCAGCTTTCCGGGACCGGAATGGATGCCAAGACAGGCCCATATGGCGGACCTTCAGGCCCAGGCGGCAGCGATCAACCTCTTGGCGGAGCTCAAGGGCGAGGAGCCGACGCGCACCTTCAAGGTCGAGCTGATCTGCATCGTCGACGCGCAGGACCGAGGCATGCTGGTGGCCCGCACCGAGACCCGCAATATCGTCCTACCCTCCATGCGGATGCTCCACTGGATAAAGCGCGGGTTCGAATGGTGGTATCTGCGGCAGTACCGGTGATTGAACCGCAGAGCCGGCGAGCGCACACAGATGAGGTTCGTAGGGTGGTTGCGACGGGTCAGCGGTCTTGGCGATTGATGCCTTCGGCGGATGGGTATGGAAGTTGTACGCTGGTCCGCTGGCTTGCAGGAGACCCAGGACGAGCTGGTAGCTCACGAGGTCGCGAGCGGGAAGAGCCGCCGGGCGTTGGCCGTGGTAACCCCCGCCACCCGCTCCGGGGAGACCCCGTGGACCTGGGCGATCAGGTCGCGGGCGAACGTGAGATTCGCCGGCTCGTTGCGGCTGCCGCGATCCGGGCCGAGCACCGGGGAGTCGCTCTCCAGGGCGAGGGATTCGAGCGGCAGACGGCGGACGAGCTTTCGTTTCTGATCGGAGCGCACCGCGGACGGAGGGACGGAGAAGAGATAGCCGGCCTCGGCCCCACGCACCGCGTGCGCCGCCTTGCCGTCGAAGGCGTGCATCAAGACCTGCTTCGCCCCCGTGGCGAGCAGGAGGTCCAGCGTGTAGTGTCCGGCGGAGCGGGAGTGGACGTTGAGGGGCAGGCCAAGCTCGTTGGACAGAGCCGCCATTTCCTCCAGCAGGTCGCCTTGGGCACGGCGCCGCTCCGGGTCCTTCGTGTACCAGTAGTCGAGTCCCACCTCGCCGATGGCGGCCAGCGCCGCAGCGTGGGCTCTTATTTGACCAATGGCCGCGTCCATCTCCGCACGTGTCGGCAGCGGCCGGTCGTCGGCGAAGCGATCCGGGTGGAACCCCAGGCAGGGCAACAGGGTACAGCCGTCAGGCGCGTCGTCCGCGACAATCCGCAGGACCCGTGCGTTGTCCTCCGCATCCTCCCCAACGACCAGAACGACGCCGACCCCAGCCGCGGCCGCACGCCTGCGGACGGCCGCCCGGTCGGCATCGAACTCGGCGCTCGCAAGATGGCAATGACAGTCGATCATCTTGAAAAGGCGGTTAACCACGAAGGACACGAAAGAAACACAAAGAGTGAAGACGATATCCCGAGGACGCAATCCCCAGTGCCTGGCATGTGCATCAGGGTCCCGTCTTGATGCGGACATCGAAGGACAGCCGTGAGCTGGCGGGGCCGAAGTAGCTGCCTTCCACCGGCATGGCGCCAGCCGGCTCCCGGGCCGCCGCCACAGCGACGTGGGTTGCACCCACCGCGATGCCCCGGGTCGGATCGAGCCCGGACCACCCGCACCCTGGGATGTAGACCTCCGGCCAGGCGTGCAGGTGGCGCTCGGTGGCGTCCATCGCGGAGCGGTCCTGGTAGCCGCTCACGAAGCGGGCGGCGAACCCGGCTGCCCGGCACAGGCTGACGAACAGCACGGTCTGGTCACGGCAGGCGCCCCGTCCTCTGGCCAAGGTCTCGGCTGGCGTCTGCGGAGCGCCCTCGTCGCGGATCTCGCGCTCGATTCCGGTGTGGAGGCGGTCGTTGAGGACGGCGAGAAAGGCGAGGGGGTCTCCCGCGGAGCGCGCCACGATGTCGTCGGCCAGCGCTCGGACGCTCGCCTCCGGGCTGCCGGCGTCCCGGTATCGCGCGAGCGCGGCCTCCTCGTCGGCCGGGTAGATGACCGGTAAGGCCCGGTAGGCGGTGTCGAGCACCAGGCCGAACGGATCGGACTCCAGGGTATCGACCGTGAAGCGCGAGACGATGCGCAGCTGCCGCGTCTCGGCCTCGAACCACATGCGGGTGGCCAGGTTGCCCTCGGCGTCCAAGCGCTCCTGGCGCAGCACGGGCGCCGGATCCACCAGCAGCGAGTAGCCCAGCTCCCGGAATCCGCCGTCGTGGCGCGGGCGCAGGCGCACCGTCTGCGGACCGAGCGTCACCGGCTCGGTGTAGCTGTAGGTTGTCATGTGCTCGACGTCGAACCGCATCGCGTCCGGCCTCCGGGTTCGCTTCTGTAAGAGTCTAATCGGTCCGGCCGCGATCTTTTTCATTCGCTCGGACCTGGGGCTGCGCAGGGCCGCGTCGGAGGACCCCGAGAAATAGGAAACCGACTGCCAGGGCACCGATCCAGCCGGCTGCGAGCCAGCCGATCATGCCGTCGTAGCTTCCTACCAGGAAGCCGTAGGGTGATGCCGGGTTGCCGTCGGTGACATACCGGGTCAGCTGAATGACGAACACCCAGCCGGCGTGCCGAGTCGAGGTCTTTCCACTGAAAGGCGCCGGTGAAGACCTCGGTGAACATCCGCCAGGAGGCCGCCCAATCGAAGGCTGCGCCGTCCGGCAGCCTGCCGGGCTTCATGAAGTGGAGCAAGGCGTAGAGCAAGGCGGTCCAGAGCACGGCGGAAGGCACGGGGCCCCGGCGCCGAATGGCGGAGAAGAGGGCACCGCGGAAGAAGGTCTCTTCCGCCAGGCCCACCAGCAGTCCGCCGATCAAGGCCTGCGCGGCCTTCCTCAAAAGGCCCGGGACCGAACCGGCGCTCGAGGTCTCGGGAACCCGGACCCCGAGCTTGACCTCGGTCAGCGCCAGCACAGCGAGAATCGCCACGCCGAGCAGCCAGCCTCGCCACACCGCGCGCAGGAGGCGCGCACGCGTCGCGTCGTATCCTAATGCGGCGCGGCTGTTGAGACCCGTCGCCTCGAGGAAGGGCCACAGGCCCAGCAGTGCAAAGGCCTGCGTCAGGCGGCCCATGACCCGATGCGGGGCCTCGTGGACCCACCCGGTCGCCATCAAGGGGTACGCCAGCAGTACCCCAAGCAGCAGACAAGCCAACAGGTAAAGGAAGAAGAGTCCGGTCTCCTTCACGTCGACCCACCTTCGCTGCCGAGCAGTCCCATGACTTCGAGATAACGGTCCCCGCTGCGCTCCACCGAGAAGTCCGCAGCGCGCAGCCGGAGCCGCTCCCGGTCGGGCTCCTGCTCGAGGGTATCGAGCATTGCGGCGGCCAGCGCCTCGTGATCGCCCACGGGCACCAAACGGCCGTATCGACCGTCCGCCAGCACCTCCCGCGGCCCATGAGGACAGTCCGTGCTCACCACGGGCGTCCCGCAGTAGAGTGCCTCGACCAGCACATTGCCGAAGCCCTCCCAGCGGGAAGACATCGCAACCAATCGAGCGCCCCGCATGAAGGGAAGCGGATTCGGCTTGAAACCGGCGAGATCCACGGCGTCGCTCACACCGAGCAGAGCCGCGAGGCTCGCAAGACGGTCCCGCTCCTCTCCTTCGCCGATGATGAGCAGGCGGGAGGGACGACCTGTGTGAACGAGTGCAAAGGCGCCGATCAGGGTCGCGAAGTCCTTTTGGGCCGTGAGCCGTCCGACGCCCAGGATGACCGGCGGACCACCGTCCGCGAGCCAAGGGTGGTCGGCGGGCTCCTGCGACCGCGGCCCGAGTCCGGAATGGATGATCGGATTGTGGATCACCCGGACCTTGTCGACGGGACAGCCCGAGACCTGGACCAGATCGTCGGCAAGCCCCTGGGAGACGGTGATCACGCCCTTCGCTCGGCGGATGATGGAGCGCCAAGTACGGATACGGCGGCACCTCTTGGCTTCGGACCAGCCGCCCATCTCAGAGGACAGGTGATGGTGGAGCGAAGCCCACAGATCAAAGGTCAAACCTGGTACGCGGCTCGCGCGAGCTGCAAGCACATCCGCCTTGTTGCCGCCGGCCATGACCACCTGGGACCGGTGCTCTCGCAGGTGCGCCACCACCTGGGCGAACAGGACCAGACGCGACTGTCCGTCCAAGGCGGTGACGTCAACCTCCGGCTCGAAAGGAAACGGCAGCTCATCCGGTCTCTCCCGGGTAAAGACGGGGACATGGACCCCGATGCCCCGTTTCACGAAATGATTCGCCAGATTGAGCACCACCACGGGTGCACCGCCGTACGCATTGGATGTGCCGCGATGGACGAGTCCAAGGATGCTGATCGACCTCCTTGCCGCCATGTCGCTCACCCCTCTCGGCTGCACAGCGGCGGGCCAAGAGCGAGTGGCCAGGCCCGGGTCGCGCGGTGCGCTGCGAATTGCTCAGGAGTGGTGCAAGAATGACGGATACGCTTTGATAAGGACTCCACCCCTCGCCCCCAACCCCTCCCCGCTAGGACGAGGGGCGCCGTTTGCGTTGTGCTTGAGCCGTCACCTGGGGGGCGTTGACCTACCGCACCGCCGGGTCACGCGACGAGGCGCTGCGCGTCCATAACGAGCAGCCCTGCGTTCCAATCGAGGTGATGCATGCCGCGCCAACCCCCGACATCCTCACCGCTCATACGCCACAGCAGACGCTCACTGTAGTGCTTCGTTGAGATGACAGTGATCTCGCTCAAGCTCAGGCCGTAGCCGTAGCGGCGGACACAATCCTGCGCGGGCCTCAGGAGGCGCCCCTCGCCATCCCGAAAGATCCGCCCACCCGGTCTGCCGCGGCTGAAGTCGCGCACCAAAGGGTTTGCCGGGTGCGTCTTCCATGCAGTGCTCAGGGGGCTGTCAGCGTAGAAGGCGCACAGCGACTCGTTGAGATGCAGTCGGCGCCCCTTCATTGCCCCGAACAGCCACCACAGCCCAGCGTGCTCGAAGAGGGTCGCATCGGCGATCGTCATACCCTCGACGAGCGTCTTGATGCGCTCCCAGTCGGTCGGAAATGCGACACATCGATAGAGGTCCACGCGTCTCGTTTGGGCCTTCTCCGGAACCATGTAGAGCTCGCCTCCCGCCTCGAACACGAAGGGGTAGGACAGGTGATGCGGCTCCTCGATGACTGGCACCGCGGCGCCGGCGGGGCGTGCGTCCTTGTCAAGCTCCAGAACGCTGATGCGGCCGCGGGCGGCCGCATACGGATACTCTTCGAAGAAGACGTAGTGACGGCCGCCCCGAGACCAGAGGAAGGGGTCCGCCCAAAAGGCCCCGTCGGGCGGGTAGAGCGCCCCCAGGCGGCTGATCCCGCCTGTCGGCTCTCTTGCCCACGCGCCGCATCCGGCGTTGTCGCCACCGCTGCCACACGTTCATGCCGTTGAGAGCAGGCTACGACGGAGCGCACAAGGTCTCGGCGGCATACTATCCCCCGTCACCGTCACCCCTGGTCACGTAGAGGTCGACGTCGGGCAGCCACCGCACCATGAGCGGCTGCGTTCTGTTGGCCCGCGTGAGCTTGGGCACGAAGCCGAGACGCTGCAAGACCGCGGTCAGCTCTATACCTGCGGCGAAGCACTCGGCACGCTCGGCGCCTTCCTGTCGCGCATGCTCCAGGGCGCCGGCAATGAGCGCGGACTTGGCTTCGCTATCTCCGTTCCTCGCGAGAAGATCCACGATGCGCGCCAGCAGTCGCTGGCGACGCTCGAACACCTTGAGCACCGTGTAGCCGCGCAGCACGTCGCCCTCCCCGACCGTCAACACGGTATAAGCGGTGTCCGGGTGTTGGCGATAGTGCCAATTCAAGGTCGCGGAATTACGCAAGGTGATGGCGGGATACTCCTCCTTGGCCGCCTCCCACAGCTGATCGAAACGCGCGTCGAAGCCTCCTTCGAGGGTCTGTACGTTTAGGCGCGGTCGGGGAATTCCGGGTATCGCCAGATCCGCTCCTGCCGCGACCAGCGGTCCCAGGCGTCGCCCCAGCGCCTTCTGGAGCGGCCACCGCAGCGAGACCCTGCGGGTCATATTGGCCGTGTTCGGCCTGGCGACAAACCCAATCCTGAGGATGATCGACATCATGGGGTCGGCGATGTGCTTCGCAAGCTGGATGGGGCCGGCCGCGGGATGGTCGAGCATGGCCACCGCAATCCCGTCGGACAAGGCGGGCGACTTGCCCCCCTTCTTGCGCCTCTGCTCCCGCAAGGCCTGACGCATGAGGCCCCAGTGCACGAGCATGTCGACACACCAATGGGCACGCACCGGCTGTCCGCCAATGTACAATCCCGCCGGCAGGCAGCTCAGGGTGCCGATGATCCGGCCGCGCCACTCCGCGACGACGCCCTTGTAGCCGGGCTCGTCGAGCCGCGGATCGCACTGCCATTGCCAATCCCAGCGGCGCTCGGCACGCTCCGCCTCGGCGGCGCCGTAGACATCCTCCACGCGCTCGAGAATCTGGCTCTTGTCGCCGTCGTTTCCGGGTCTTATGTCGATCATCGCCGGGACTCTGCCGAAGGTCTCTAGCTTGAAAGTCGCGCAGAGCGCGCTCCCCATCTCCCTCGCCCTTTGGGAGAGGGCCGGGGTGAGGGAAACGGTCATGGCGGCAGCGACTGACATTCTCCAGGATGGCGCTGGCACCATGACCCTTAGCCAGAGGTCCTCCGCAGCGCCTCTGGACAGCGCATACCGACCGCCTGCAGATAGGCGCAGGCACTCGCCTCGATGCGGTAGTCGGCGATCGCGCGCTCGAACAGGTCCTCCGTGACCTGTGCGCCCAACCAGGCGTCGATGGCATCGGCCATCGCTCGATAGTCGCCCACCGGCACCAAGGCGCCGACCGGATGCTCACCCAGGACCTCGCGCGGGCCGCTGGGGCAATCCGTGGAAACGACGGGCGTGTGGCAGGCCAGGGCCTCCACCAGCGCAACAGGCATTCCCTCCCAGCGGGAGCTGAGCACGAAGAGCTCCGCGCGGGCCATGAACGCGTAGGGATTGGGAAGGAACCCGGGCAGATCGAGATCTTCCCGAACGCCCAGCTTCGCGCCCAATCCGAGCAACCTCGCGCGCAAGCCGCCGCGTCCGAGGATGACGAGCCGGCAAGGACGTCGGCGGCGGACCAGGGCGAAGGCGCGAATCAGGGTCTCGAAGTCTTTGCGGTAACCGAGCTCGCCCACGGCGACTATGACCGGCCGCCCCCCACCGCTCAGCCAGGGGTGGTCGAGGGGCTCGGCAGCGCGATGCCGGAGATCACGCGTGACGATGGGGCTCGGGATGACTCGAACCTGATCGCGCCTGAGTCCAGTGTAGGCCGCAAGATCCTCCGCCGCACCCCGCGAGGGGACGACAACGCAGTCCGCCAGGGGATAGAGGTGGCGGATCGAGGTGCGCTGCTGCCACCGCTCGAAGGCGCTGCGGCTTGCCAGATTGACCGAGACGGTAGTCCCGAGGCGAACCGCCAGCAGCGTCTCGACGCGGGCGATGCCTCGCGCCAGGATGGCTATTCGGTTGACCCGGTCCTTGTCCGTTAGCAGTGCGGCAGGCCGTTCGCGGCGCAGGTCGCGGACGAGGGCCGGTAGGCTGGTGTTTACGTGAGCGGCTCCCAAATCGATCGGCCGCACCGCCCCGGGTATCTCCTCGATGCGGGGACCATGCCGCCGCACGCGCAGCAGGTCGACCGGCTGTGCCCAGTCCGCGAGCTGCTGCAGGAGATTCTTGATCACGCGGTCGACACCGCTGTGGCCGGAGGTGGCGACGAAGATGGCGAGACGATCATTCATGGTCACGGCGGTCTGATCACGCCGCCGTCCGCGCGGGAAACAGAGTATCCAGGTAGCGACGGGCAACCACGTCGACACTGAAATCCGCCGCCCGGCGGCGCAGCGCATCCGGGTCCGCCGGCTGAGCGATGGCCGCCCGCATCGCCTCGGCCAGCGCGCGGGGGTCGCCCGGTGCGGCCAGGGGACCGAGCGTCCCGTCGAGGAGTATCTCGCGGGGTCCGCTCCGGCAGTCGGTGGAGACCACAGGGGTACCGACGGCCATGGCCTCCACCAGCACGTTGCCGAAGCCTTCCCAGGCGGACGACAGGACGAACAGGCGAGCGCGGCGCATATAGCTCAGCGGGTCCTCCACGAAGCCCGGAAAGGTGACGCGGTCTGCGACCCCTAAGTCGACAGCCAGGCGCTCGAGCGCCGCTCGCTCCGCACCGTCACCGATGATCAGCAGGCGGTGACCGACGGCGGACGCCAAGAGCGCGAATGCCCGCACGAGGGTCGCGAAATCCTTCTGGCTGGTCAGGCGCCCGGCGCCCAGGATCACGGGCGGCTGCGCCGGCGCCATCCAGGGGTGCGAGCATTCGTGCTCCGCGGTGCGCAGCAGCTCCTCGGACAGGACCGGATTGTGAATGATGCTCAGCTGCGCCGCGGGAATGGTGACGTAGCGCGCGAGGTCCTCTGCCACGCCGGCCGAGACACAGATCACCCCGCCCGCATGGGGATAGGTTCGGCTGATGTCTCGCAGCCGAAGCCAGCGCCGGAGCGGCCCCATCTCGGCGAGTCCCGGCGTCAGGACGTTGTGGACGCTCACGAAGATGCGGGTCGTCGGCCGCCACCGCTGCTTGCAGCGAGCCGCCAGCCGATTGGACCTGTGACCGGCGGTCAAGAGGACGCGCGGCCGGCGTTGCCGCAGGTAGTCGCCCAGCTGAAAGATGTGCCTGAGCTGACCCCCGGGGCCGAAGTTCACGATTCCGACGCGCGCGTCCACGCCCGGCACGAGAAGCCGCGGATCTGAGGGTGCATAGGTCACCAGCTCCACCCCCAGCCCCTGGTTCGCGAAGCCGCGTGAGAGCATGCAGACGACCGTGGTGATCCCTCCGTGAGCAGCGGTCCCGCTCCGCCCCAGGGGACTGAAGATCGCGATGTCGGGAGGCGGTGACAAGGCTCAGACCGGTCCCCGCTTGGCGGCCAAACCCAACGCGTCGAGGTAGCGCGGAATCGCCTGGTCCAGCTCCAGCCGGGCAACGGCCTCATTGAGAAGCGCCGCCGGCGGGGGTGAGCTCAATGTGCTTAGGATGGCCTTCGCCATGGCATCCGGATCACCAATCGGGACCAGCTGACCGTACCGGCCGCCGCCCAGTATCTCCCCGGGACCGGTCGGACAGTCCGTCGACACCGCGGCGGTGCCCACGATCAACGCCTCCAGCAAGGCGTTTCCGAAGCCCTCGAAGCGGGAAGAGAGCACAAACAGATCCGCCCGCGCCACGTGGGTGAAGGGATTCGGCGAATGTCCCGGGAGATCCACTCTAGCTGCCACCCCAAGCCTTTGGGCAAGACCTTCCAGTGCCGCCCGCTGTTTCCCCTCCCCAAAGATCACCAGTCGGCAATCAGACGGCAGGAGGGCAAACGCCCGGAGCATGGTTGTCTGGTCCTTGATCCTGGAAAGGCGTCCGACGCTCACCAGCAGGGGACCGGGCCGGTCCGTGAACCAAGGGTGGGTGGGCGGCTCGGCCGCAAGGGCGGTGATTCGCTGGATGTCGACCGGACTGTAGATGCGACGGATCGGCGGGCCATCGTCTCCGAGAAGCTCCCTCAGACCGGCGCAGGCACCGTCTGAAACCCCGACAAGAAGGTCCGCCGCGCGATAAGCCGCGACCAGACGGCGACGGCGGCGCCATCGGGAGAAGACGTTCTTTGCCCTGAGCTTCGCCGGTATGTGCGTCCCGACCCGAATCACAACCCGCGGCCGGGGACGAAGCCCTTCAACAGCGGCGATCACCTGCGTGCTCCTCTGGTCGCGGGTCGAGAGGACGACCTCAGGTCGCACCTGTGCCAGGCAGCTCATCAGATGGGAGACAGCTCCCTCCCCGCTCAGGTCCAAACGATCGACTCGCGCATCGGGCGCAAGCTCCGCAAGGTCGGGACTCTCTCCCGCCTCGAGGAGCACTTGCACGGCGACCCCTGCGCGGGCGCAACCGTTGATCAGGTTGATCATATCGCGCCCAATTCCGCCCCGGCCGGGTCGGAGACCGGCGATCGAGAGCCGACCGGAGCCCGCGCCCGGGCGGCAGGCATCAACGATCCCCTGAGCACCTTTGTGGGGTTCGGGAGGCATTCCTCTCGGGGGTGGTGGCGTCAGGACACGCCGAGAGCACCTCCGTGTAGGCTCGACGGCGCCCTCCGGGGCGCCGACGGTCCGGCCGACCCGCACCCGACCCGTCAATGGATGTCGCAGCTGAGCCATCACGCCGATCACCCTTGGCCAGGGGTTACTTGAAGAGTAGGGCACGAGTATAAGGGTTGGTTATCATTCCGTCTCCGCTACGTCCCGCAGCACGAAAGGTCTCGACCGGGCATCGGATGGCCTCCACCGACATCTCTGGCGTATTCACAAGCCGAAATCGCGACTGGGCGCAAGTCATCGGCCTGGCCGGTGCTTATCTGTTCTCCTTCTTCGCATTCCTCGGCACTGCTCCGGCAACAATAGGGACGGTTTTGTTCACTCTGGCCTTCGTGAGCCGCCTCTCCCATTGGCGCAGCCTGGAGGCCGATCGGCTGATGCAGCTCTGTCTGGCCTACACCGGGTACCTGTTGGTGCACTCCCTGATCTTCTGGCTGACGGCACCTTCCCCCACGCTCGCACAGGAAATCGCGCGGTCCGGCCGGGATTGGATTGCCCTTCTGCAATTCATCCCTTTCGCCTATTGGGTGGCCGGCCGGGAAGACAGGGCGCAGCGACTCCTGTTTCTCGCGCTCGTCGGTTTCGCCCTCGATATCCTTCGCAACATTGATTGGGCCACCTTCAACGCTGCCTTCTTCAGCACGCGCTTCGGTGCAAACCTCCCAGCAAACGCCTTCGGCATGTTCACCGGGCTCGGTACCCTCGGGCTCGTGGCCATGCGTGACCGTTTCTGGCAATGCCCGCCGACCCGGGAGAGGCAATGGCCGTGGGTCGGCCTCTGGGTCCTGTTCGCCGTAGTCATGGCCGAAGGACTCGTGCTATCACTCTCCCGCGGATCCTGGCTTGCGTTTGCAGCAGCACTCGTGGTTCTGTTGGTGGCCGAATGGCGAGGGCGAGACAAGAACCAGCGGAGTAGGGTAGACATCGTCGGCACCACGGCATTGGTTGCGCTGATCCTCGCGTTGCTTGTCGGACTAAACGCGGGAAGCATCAAGGGGCGCGTTGCCGCAGACAGCGGCACCATCGATCAGATCACCCAAGGCAGAATCACGGCCCCCCCGTCTGGCTCCGGTGGTTTGCGCCTGCATGTGTGGCGGTTCGGTCTGGCGAAATGGGCAGAGCGACCCTGGTTCGGTTGGGGCGCCGGCTCGTCCTACTATCTCATCGAGCACAGCGGCAGACCCGACATACGTGACGGCGCGTTCTGGCTCGACCATCTGCACAACACGTATCTGGAGATTCTGGTTCAGCTCGGCGCCATTGGCTTCGGTCTCATCTCCCTCATGCTGTTGGTCCTGGTGCGCGGAGTTGCCCAAGAGTGCCGATCAGGGCGCATGTCCGGAGATCTGTGTCGCCTGTTTGCCGCATCCCTTGCTTTCGTGCTCGTCTGGAACCTGTTCGAATACCGAGTGGTGAAGCACGACTGGACCTTCTTCTGGATCCTCTTCGCCGGAACCGCTTACAGCTTCAGGCTCCGAACGTCACGCGAAGGTGAGGCGACCGACCCCGCGTCCGGGCGTGCTTCGTGAGCCCGCGCCGACGGATCCTGCTGGTGCGGCTCTCCGCCATCGGCGACATCGTCTTCGCGTCGCCCCTGGTGGCAGCCCTGCGCAGAGCCTATCCAACGGCCCACATTGCCTGGCTGGCTCAGCCTGAATGCCAAGAGCTGCTTGCGCATCATCCGGATCTCGACGAGGTCATTGTCTGGCCCCATCGGCGGTGGCAAGCGCTCTGGGAGGGTCGGTCCTGGAGGGAGCTCTGGCGGGAGATCCGGGGCTTCCGGCGGCTGCTGCGGGATAGGCACTTCGACCTGGCGGTGGACCTGCAGGGGCTCCTGAAGAGCGGGCTGCTCACCCACCTGTCCGCCGCCCCCGAGCGCATCGGCCTCGGCTCGCGGGAGGGCAGCCGGCTGCTCATGACGCGGGCCCTTCCCCGCGGCGGAGATCCGGGCCGCATCGGCTCGGAGTATCTCTTCCTGGCGGAGCGCCTCGGCCTCCCGCTGAACGGCTTCGACATGGAGATCCACTACGCAGCCGAGGACGCCGCCTACGCGGAGGCGTTGGTCGCGGAATCGCTTGCCGGCGGAGCTTACGCGGTCATCTGTCCTTTCACCACGCGTCCCCAGAAGCACTGGCTCGCGTCGCGCTGGGCCGAGCTGGCGGGACGGCTGCAGGATGAGCTAGGGCTCCTCACCCTGATGCTCGGCGGGCCGGCGGATCAGGGTCCCGCGACGGAGATTCAACGACGGGCCGAAGGGAAGCTCGTCAATCTGACCGGGCAGACCTCGCTGCTGCAGGCGGCTGCCGTTGTCGATCGCGCAGACCTCGTGGTCGGCGTGGACACGGGCCTGGGCCACATGGGCATCGCCTTCCGGCGCCCCACGCTGCTGCTCTTCGGCTCGACCCGTCCCTATCGCAACACGACCCGCGCCAATGCGCGGGTGCTCTATCATCCCCTCCCCTGCTCACCCTGCCGGCGCAAGCCCACCTGTCACGGTGAGTTCACCTGCATGAGAGAGATCGAAGTGAACGATGTCGTGGCCGCCGCTCGTGACCTCGTCGGGCGAACACCGTGAGAGTGCTGCACGTGGAGGGTGGCCGCAACCTCTACGGGGGGGCGGAGCAGGTTCTGTACCTCTTGCGGGGACTCAGGGAGCGGGGGGTTCAGAGCGCCTTGGTCTGCCGCGAGGGCAGCGCGCTCGCGGGGGCTGCGGCGCCTTTGGCAGACCTGTACCCGATGCCCATGACGGGCGACCTCGACGTGCGAATCATCTCGGGGATGCGTCGCTGCATCCGCTCCTGCCGACCGGACCTGGTGCACCTGCACAGCCGCATCGGAGCGGATGTGATGGGCGGTATCGCCTGCCGGCTGGAAGGCATCCCGGTCGTGCACTCCCGGCGGCAGGACAACCCGGAGCACCGTTTGGCGGTCGCCCTGAAGTATCGGCTGCACGACCGGGTGATCGCGATATCGCGGGGAATCGGGAACGTCCTCCTTTCGGAAGGACTCCCGCGGGCCAAGCTCCGGGTGGTTCGAAGTGCCGTCGACTGGGTGCGCTTCGCCCGGCCATGCCGCCGGATCGAGGTATGCGCGAGCCTCGGGGTCCTTCCGCAGGCTCGACTGGTCGGCGTCGTCGCCCAGCTGATCGAGCGCAAGGGACACCGTTTTCTCATCGAGACTCTTGCGCCTGTCGTCAGCGAATTTCCGGATCTGCGAGTCGTCTTCTTCGGTAAGGGGCCGGCGGAAAAGGACCTGCGAAGGCGCATTGCCGTGGCAGGTCTCGGAGATCACATCCTGCTGGGAGGCTTCCGCAAGGATCTCCCCGACATCCTCCCTTGCCTGGAGCTCCTGGTCCATCCTGCCACCATGGAGGGCCTCGGGGTCTCGCTGCTGCAGGCGGCGAGCGCGGGGGTGCCGGCGATCGCCAGCGATGCGGGCGGAATGCCCGAAGCAGTGCGTGACGGGGTCAACGGCCTGCTGGTCCCGCCGGGCGACGTCGCCGCGCTCGGCCGGGCGGTCTCCACCCTCTTACGGGACCGGGAGCTGGCCCGGCGGCTCGGGGAGGGGGGCCAGCAGCTGATGCGCCGGGAGTTCTCGGTGGACGCCATGGTGGAGGGCAATCTGGCCGTCTACCGGGAGCTGGTCCCGGAGGGCCGTCGTTGAGCACCCCCAGCAGCCTCCAGATGGTGGGAAGCAAGGCCCTGGGTGGGGCCGAACGCTGGTTTGTGCGGTTCGGAAATGCCCTGGCGGAGCGTGGGGCACCTGCGGAGCTGGCCATCCGCGCCGGGAGCCAGCTCGACCGTGTGGACCTCTCTCACCTGGCGGTCCACCGGCTCCCCTTCCTGACCGTGTGGGATCCCATTTCCCGTGCCGCGGTCTCCCGCCTGATCGGGCGGCTCAAGCCGGACATCGTGCAGACCTACATGGGGCGGGCCACCCGCCTCACCCGGCTCCGCCGTGGCGGTCCGATCCACATCGCCCGCCTCGGGGGCTACTACAAGCTCCACCCCTACCGCCGGGCACATGCCTGGATCGGCAACACGAAGGGGCTATGCGACTGGCTGGTCGCCAACGGACTGCCGGCCGACCGGGTGTTCCACATTTACAATTTCGCGGATCCTCCCCGTCCGGTCGCAACGGACACGTTGGCAGCTATCCGCAGAGAGCTGGGGCTGCCGATGGATGCCTGGGTGCTGATGACGCCGGGCCGCTTCGTCTCCTTCAAGGGACACCGCTATTTGCTGGAAGCCATGGCGCGTCTGCCGGCAGCGATCGACGGCCGCCCCGTGTGCCTGGTGCTGCTGGGAGCAGGGGTCCTGGGGCAGCGGCTGCGGACCCAGGCACTCCACGCCGGCGTCGCCGGCCGGGTCATCTGGGCCGGATGGCGCACCGAGCCCGGTCCCTTCTATCAGCTCGCAGACCTGGTGGTCTTTCCGTCCCTGGAGGAAGAGCCCATGGGCAACGTCATTCTGGAGGCATGGTCCTGGTCGAAACCCCTGGTAACCACCCTTTTCCGCGGTGCGCGGGAGATCGCCCGCCACGGGGAGGACGCCTGGTGCGTGCCCTGCGCCGACGCGAATGCACTGGCACAGGGCGTCGAGTACGTGCTGCGCGACCCTGCGCTCGGAACGGCGCTGGCCGTGCGCGGTCACCAGCGGTGCAGAGACGAGTTCGGCCGCGAGTCCATCATGAACCAATATCTGGACCTCTACCGCCACCTCGCGGGGGGCTGAACGGTGGACGGCGTTGCTGACTCCCCGCCGCGCCTGGTGTCTCCGCCCGCGGCCCTCGCCCCACGGAACCGCTTCATGACAGCCCGAATCTCGATTCTGATGTATCACCAGGTGGGCGACCTCGCCCCCATGAAGGCTCATCGGGAAAACTGCGCGGAATGGTTCGCCGAGAACCCCGGCCGACCGGTGCCCCGCCTCATGACGGGGGACGAGCTTCGTGGGATTCGCGCCGAGGGGATCAGCATCGGCTCCCACTGCGGCGGCCACATGCGGCTCGGGGAGGCGGACATCGACACGCCGCGCCGGGAGCTTGGCGACAGCAAGTCCGCATTGGTGGAATGGCGGCGCCGCTTGGCCGGAGGGAGCGGCTGACTGTGGCACGGCTCTACAACCTCCTCCTTTACCTGCTCCTGCCCGCCGCCCTGCTTCGGCTCCTTTGGCGCAGCCGCCGTGCGCCCGCGTACCGCCAGCGCTGGCGGGAGCGGATCGGGCTATACGGAGGGCGGGACCTGCGTTCCGTCGCCTGGGTGCATGCGGTATCCGTCGGGGAGGTTCAGGCGGCGCAGCCGGTGATCAAACACCTCCTCGATCGCCACCCGAACGAGAGGGTGATGGTCACAACCACCACGCCGACCGGCTCACAGCGGCTGCGCGACCTCTTCGAAGACCAGGTACACCACGTCTACACCCCTTTTGATCTTCCTCCCATGATGAATCGCTTCCTGGACGCCGTCCAACCTCGGCTGGCGCTGGTGATGGAGACCGAGATCTGGCCGAACATGCTGGACGCCTGCGAGCACCGGCACATCCCGGTCATTCTTGCGAATGCGAGGCTTTCCGCTCGGTCGTGCAACGGCTACGCGAAGCTCGGGGGATTCACACGGGATACCCTGAGAGGGTTCGCGGCCATCGCGGCCCAAGGCCCCGACGACGCCGCCCGCTTTCGCGGCCTGGGGGCCCCGGCCGAGCGGGTTCTGGTGACCGGCAGCATCAAGTTCGACGTCCGCCAGCCGGGTAGCCTGCTGGAGCAGGCGGAGGCACTGCGCCATGCCTGGGGCGCCCACCGGCCGGTCTGGGTGGCCGCCAGCACCCACGAAGGCGAAGAGGAGCAGATCCTTCGGGTCCATCGGCGGCTCCGACGGCACCATCCGACGGCCCTGCTGGTGCTGGTGCCCCGTCACCCGGAGCGGTTCGACCGGGTGGCAGCCCTGGCGCTGCGGCGGCGTCTGTCCCTGGTCCGCCGGTCGACCGGCGAGCCCTGCGGACCCAATGTGGACGTGCTGCTTGGGGACACCATGGGCGAGCTGCCGGTATTCCTGGCTGCCGGGGACGCGGCCTTTATCGGCGGCAGCTTGGTGCCGGTGGGCGGGCACAACCTGCTCGAAGCGGCAGCGGTGGGAGTGCCGGTCACGATGGGCCCACACACCTTCAACTTCGCCCAGATCACACGGCTCCTGATCCAGGAGGGGGCCGCGATCCAGATCTCGGACGCGGACGAGCTCGCCGAATGCATGAGCAGCTGGCTCGGAGACGCCGCGGCAAGGACGGCGATCGGGGAGAACGGACGGCGGGTGGTGGAGGAGAACCGGGGTGCCCTCCAGCGGCTCCTCGCCATCGTGGACAACCACGACGCGGCGGCGGCCCGGACTCACGGGCCAGCAGGCGTCGCCACCGGCCGCTGACCCCTGCCAACCAAAGCCGGCAGCAGTCCCGGCGGAGCCCGCTATTTGAAGAGCTTCGAGACCACCCTGAACTTCTCGTGGGTGGAGTCCCCCAACCACTCGAAGGCGACCGATACAGTGTTGGTCATATGGATACCGCAGTGGCGCATGCGCTCCAGGGCGTTGTCCCGATTGCTGGAGTGACGGGAGCAAACCGCATCCGCTGCGACGAACACCTGGAACCCCCATCGCTGCAGCCCCGAGGCGGTCTGCAGGATGCAGATGTGCGCCTCCATGCCGACCAGAACCACTTGCTTGCGCTTTGGCTCCCGCATGAGATTGCGCTCGAATCCGAACGCCGTGCAGCAGGAGAACCCTGTCTTCTCCGTGGGAACCACATCCTCGGGCATGCGCTCGCGGATGGACTCGACGATGGGACCAAGGCCCTGCGGATACTGCTCAGTGGCGGTGATGGGGACGCCCAAGGCACGCGCCGCCTCGATGAGCCGATTGATGTTGGCTACAGTGGCGGCGAGGTCGTCCTTTCGCATGGCGGCCGCGAGCCCCTCCTGGGAATCGATGATGAGGAGCTGCGCATAGTTCGCGAAACACAGGGGAAGTGGGGCCTGATGGGTGCTCACGGCAGTACTCCTGAGAGTTGATCGGCCGCGCATCCGGCCGAGGGGCTGATGGATCAATAGGTCGGCATTTCGGGATCCACGTCCCGGGCCCAGGCGGAGACACCGCCCTGAAGGTTAGTGACATGCCGGAAACCTTGGTGGTCCAGGAAAAGCGCCACCTGCTGACTTCGTATCCCGTGGTGGCAGATGACTACCGTCTCCCGCTCCCGGTCGAGCTCCCCCAGGCGACGCACGATCTGGCTCATGGGTATGAGCTCGGAGCCCTCGATCCGGCAGATGGCGAGCTCCCAGGATTCGCGAACATCCAGTAGCAGCGGGCAGTCTCCCCGCTGCAGACGTGCATGGAGGTCCAGGGGTGTGATCTGCTGCAACACACTGAGTCCGAGCGATCAAAACACGAAACGGACCGGCTCGGGGACGTTCTCGAGCCGGGGAACGGCGGTCTCGAAAAGGGCATCCCGCCGGAAGACGTCCCTGCGCAGGCGGGTCACCAGGATCGCCTCCATCACCGGCGGCTCGCCAATCACCGCGAACAGGCGACCCCCGAGGGAGAGCTGCTCCTGCAAGCTGGCCACAGCCTCCTCGTGGGGCAGCGAGCCGGTCACCGCGATGACGTCGAACGGATAGCCCTCCACCGGCCCCGAGAATGCGTCGCCCACCCGCACCTCGAATCGGTGCAGTCCCAGGGCGGTGAGATTCGCCTGCGCCTGCTCCGCGAGTCCCGGGTCGATCTCCAGGCCCACCACCCGGTCGCCGAGACGACATAGGCAGGCGGTGACATAACCGGTGCCCGTGCCGATCTCGAGGATCCGATCCACGGGCTGGATATTCAGCGCCTGCAGCATACGCCCCACCACCTTGGGCGCCAACATGGTCTCGCCCGCGCCGATATGCGCCTCGATATCGGCGTACGCGAGGCCCTGGTACGCGTCGGGCACAAACCGCTCCCGCGGTGTCTCCTCGAGTACCGCGAGGACCCGCTCATCCGTGACGTTCCAGGGGCGGACCTGCTGTTGGATCATGTTGAAGCGGGCGCGCTCGAGACTGTTCTCCATGGATCGCTCACTGCAATAACCCCGACGTGGACAGGGGGCAAGACTACTTGCGAATGGGCGTCCCGGCAAGTTGCGGCAAGCCTTAGACAATGGCGGGCTCGGGGCCGAGCCCGTCGTCCAGGTCCTCGTCCAGGGCGCTTTGGAACCGCTCCACCGTCTCCGCCGCGACCTCCGGCTTGCCGAAGCGGGCGATGTGGTACAGAGCCTCCCCCTCGGTCACCAGCGGCAGATTGGTGCGGCTGATGACCACCCCGCCCACCGGGGCAAGCACCGGGTCCTCGAGGCGGCGGAAAGGGTCGGTGATAATCCCGAGGCGGTCCCCTTTCTTGACGTGCGCACCCAGGGGTGTGAGTGAGCGCAGCACCCCGCTCTGGTGGGCGCGCACCCATCCGCTCGAGCGCGCGACGACCGGGTTGGCGCCAAGCGGACCGCGACGACCGACGCCGCTGCGGATCATGCCCAGGTGGCGCATGACGCAGAGGACACCCCGCAGGCCCGCCCGAATGGCCAGCTCGTCGAAGCGCAGGGCTTCTCCCGCCTCGTAGACGAGCACCGGAATACCCCGCGCGACCGCCTCCGCTCGGAGCGAGCCGTCGCGCAGGTCGGAGTTCAGGATCACCGGGGCACCGAATCGCCGCGCAAGCTCCAGCATCGCCGAATCGTCGTCGAGGGCCGCGCGCACCTGGGGCAGGTTGTCCCGGTGCTGGCCCCCCGTATGCAGGTCGACGCCGTGCGTGCTGCGGCCCAGGACCTCGCGGACGAACGTGAAGGCCAACCGGGCCGCCAGGGAGCCGGTCTCGGAGCCGGGGAACGACCGGTTCAGGTCGCGCCGGTCCGGCAGATAGCGGGACTGGCGGACGAATCCGTAGACGTTGACCACAGGCACCGCCAGTAGGGTACCGCGCAGACGGCGCAGGGCTCGGGCGGTCATGAGCCTGCGGATGATCTCCACCCCGTTGATCTCGTCGCCGTGGATTGCGGCGCTGACGAAGAGACAGGGCCCTTCCCGATGACCCCGCACGACCTGCACCGGCAGGTAGACCGGCGACTGGGTATAGAGACTGGGGAGCGGGACATTGATGTTGACCTCCTCCCCAGGGAGGACCTCCTGCCCGCCAATGACCAGACTGGCCGCGGTCACTTCAGCCCTTGCCTTTGGTTCGCGTGGTCCCCGTCGCTGCGTTCTTCTCGACGAAGCTGATCATCATCCCGGCGATGTCCTTGCCAGTCGCCCGTTCGATGCCCTCGAGTCCCGGGGAGGAGTTGACCTCCATGACCACGGGGCCGTGATTTGACCGCAGGATGTCGACGCCGGCGACGTTGAGGCCGATGATCCTGGCCGCCCGCACGGCGGTCGAGCGTTCCTCCGGCGTGATGCGTACGAGGGAAGGCATACCACCCCGATGCAGGTTGGAGCGGAACTCTCCATCCTTGGCTTGGCGCTTCATGGCCGCCACCACCTTGTCCCCGATGACGAAACAGCGGATGTCGGAGCCACCCGCCTCCTGAATGTACTCCTGGGCCAGGATGTTGGCCCGCAGGCCCATGAAGGCCTCGATGACGCTCTCCGCTGCCTTGTGGGTCTCTGCGAGCACGACGCCGATACCCTGGGTGCCCTCCAGGAGCTTAATGACAAGGGGCGCTCCCCCCACCATCTTGATGAGATCCTCCACGTCGTCCGGGGCGTGGGCGAATCCCGTGACCGGGAGCCCGATGCCCTTGCGGGAGAGCAGCTGGAGGGAGCGGAGCTTGTCGCGCGCGCGGGTGATGGCGACGGATTCGTTCAGGGGGTAAACCCCCATCATCTCGAATTGGCGTAGGACGGCCGTGCCGTAGAAGGTGACCGAGGCGCCGATACGTGGGATCACCGCGTCGAAGCCAGCCAGGTCCTCCCCTTTGTAATGGATCGACGGCTTATGCGAGGTGATGTTCATGTAGCAGCGCAGCACATCGATGACCCGCGCTTCGTGCCCGCGCTCCCGCGCGGCCGCCACCAGCCGTCGGGTCGAGTAGAGAGTCGAATCGCGGGATAGGATGGCAATCTTCATGGGCTCCCTCTAGCACTGTTGTCCTTACGGCCTGACAGGACGGCCGCTGCGGCTCAACCGGGACGGCGCGCCAGCCCGCACAGCTGTTGCCCGTGCCGGGGCAGCTCCGAGGCGGCTGTCGCCTGCCACTCAGGGGACTGAATGATCTCGAGCAGCGCGCGGTCGACCTGCTCCCGCAGCGGACTGCCGCTGGGGAAGGCAAAGCCGTAGTCTTGCCGCTGCAGGATCTGCGGGAGTACGGACAAACTCGCCGGGTAATGCTCGGCCACCAGATAGCGCAGGATGGGTGCGTCGTAGACAACGGCGTCCGTCTGCCCCTCGTCCAGCGCCGCGAGGGCCCCTGAAAGAGTGGCAAAGCCCCGGTAAGGGATCAGATGTCGGCTCAAGAACGCCTCGCTGGTGCTGCTGGGGAGGGTGGCAACACGGGTCCACAGCTCTATCGCAATGCCTTCCCACCCCTTGTCGGTGTGGATCGCGAAGGGCGGCACCTCGCGGGTCGCCACCACCAATTCCGCCCGGTGCTGCGCCCACGCCGACGAGGCTTCAAGCAGCATCGCGAAAAGGAACACAAGAGCGAAGCCAAGGCCCCCGCAAGGGGCCAGGATAACTTTGAAATTCTGCGCCGCTTCAGTCCGCATGGGTCAGGCCGATTGCTTCCTCGCCGAGTCGCTGCGCAGGCTGGCGAGGAGCAGCAGGGCCACGCCGATCGTGATCGCGCTGTCGGCCACGTTGAAGGCAGGCCAGTGCCAGCGGCCGTAGTAGACATCCAGGAAGTCCACCACCCGGCCCGTGATCAGCCGGTCGATCAGGTTGCCGACCGCCCCACCGACGATGAGGGCGATGCCCGCCGCGGTCATCCGCTCATGGGCGTTGAGCCGCAGCAGCCAGACCACCAAAGCGACCGTCATCAACAGGGCAAAGCCCGCAAAGGTCCAGCGTTGCCAGCCACCCGCACCCGCAAGAAAGCTGAAGGCCGCGCCCCGGTTGTACATCAGGGTAAGGTTGAAAAAGGGGACCACGGGCACGGGCCGATAGGGCGCAAGCAGCAGCTCCGCCAGCGCCTTCGCCGTCTGATCGAGGGCGACGATGAGGACGGAAAGCCAGAGCCAGCGGGCCATCGTCAGGCAAAGCGCCGCGTCTCACCGGTGCCCATCACATTCTCGACGCAACGCCCGCAGAGCTCGGGGTGGTCCGGATCCGCACCCACGTCCTCCCGGTGGTGCCAGCAGCGCACGCACTTGGCGTGCTCCGACGGCGTCACGCGCACGGCGAGGCCCTCTAGCTCAGTCGCTGCCGCATCCGCCGGCCGCTGGGAGAGGGGGTGCACCCTGGCATAGGAGGTGATGAGCACGAACCGGAGCTCATCCTCCAGGCGCGCGAGAATGTCGAATCTCTTCTCCTCACAATAGAGATCGACCTCCGCATCCAGGGAGGAGCCGATGACCCCGGCCTTGCGCCCGGCCTCCAGGTGGGGGGCGATGGCAACGCGCACCGCCAGCACCCGTTCCCAGAATCCCCGGTCGAGCCGATCCTGGGGGTCGAGGACGAACAGGCCCTCGTACCAGGTCTCCAGGAAGACCGATTCGGAGCGCTTGCCCGGCACATGCTGCCAAATCTCGTCGGCGGTGAAGCTCAGGATGGGCGCCAGCCAGCGGCTCATGGCCTCCGCGATGTGGTACAGGGCGGTCTGGCAGGAGCGCCGGGGCAGGCCATCGGCCTGGGTCGTGTACTGGCGGTCCTTGATCACGTCGAGGTAGAAGCCGCCCATGTCCACCACGCAGAAGTTTTGGATCTTCTGGCAGATGAGGTGGAACTGGTAGTCGCGATAGGCATGGACGTTCTCCTGCTGCAGCTGCAGGGTGCGGTCCACCGCCCAGCGGTCGAGCCGTCGGCGGTGCGCTCGAGGATCTCGTTGGAGACGCTCATCTCGCCGCGGTAGTCCGTGGCCGCTACCCAGAGGCGGATGATGTCGGCGCCGAGGGTCTTCATCACGTCCTGGGGCCGCACCACGTTGCCCTTGGACTTGGACATCTTCTCGCCCTTGGCGTCCACCGTGAAGCCGTGGGTGAGCACCTGGCGATAGGGCGCCCGGTCGTACATGGCCACCGCGGTCAGGAGGGACGACTGGAACCAGCCGCGGTGCTGGTCGGAGCCCTCCAGATACAGATCGGCGGGGGAGCTCAGCCCCTCGCGGTGCTCGAGCACGCAGGCGTGGGTGACGCCCGAGTCGAACCACACGTCCAGGGTGTCGTGCACCTTCTCATACTGGGCGGCTTCCTCGTCGCCCAGCAGGTCCTTCGGCAGGAGCTCGAACCAGGCGTCCACACCCTTCTGCTCGACCCGCTCGGCCACCTGCTCGATGAGCCGCGCCGTGTCGGGATGCGGCTCCCCCGTCTCCTTGTGGACTAGGATCGGGATGGGCACGCCCCAGGCCCGCTGGCGGGAGATGCACCAGTCCGGGCGGTTACGCACCATGCCGTCGATGCGGGACTGTCCCCAGTCCGGCGTCCAGCGGACCTGATTGATCTCCCGAAGGGCCGCCGCCCGCAGGCCCTTGCGCTCCATGCTGATGAACCACTGAGGCGTGGCGCGGAAGATGATCGGCGACTTGTGGCGCCAGCAGTGGGGATAGCTGTGGGTGAAACGCGACTCCCGCGCCAGTGCCCCGCGGGCCTTCAGCACGTCCACCACCCGCTCGTTGGCGGTGAACACGTGCTCGCCCGCGAACAGGGGGGTGCCGGGCAGAAAACGGCCATCGCCACCGACCGGATTGTCTACCTCCAGGCCGTACCGCAGGCCGACCACAAAGTCATCGAGGCCATGGCCCGGGGCCGTGTGGACGGCGCCGGTGCCGGCGTCCAGGGTCACATGCTCGCCCAGAATGATGGGCACCTCCCGGTCGTAGAAGGGGTGCTGGAGCAGGAGCCCCTCCAGGGCGGCACCCGCGCCGTAACAGATCACCCGGTAGCGGTCGATGCCGAGGCGGTCCATGGTCTCCTTGAGCAACCCTTCGGCCAGGACCAGCCGTTCGCGGCGACGGTCCCCCTCGGTCTGCACAACCACATATTCCAGGGTAGGATTGAGCGCCACCGCCTGGTTGGCGGGGAGGGTCCAGGGGGTGGTGGTCCAGATGACCACCGACATGGGGCCGTCACCGTGGCCATTGGGTACCGAGTGACATCGGGCAAGCACCGCCTCCTCGTCCAGCACCGGGAAGCGCACGTCGATGGAGATCGACTCCTTGTCGGCATACTCCACCTCCGCCTCGGCAAGGGCGGAGCCGCAGTCGATGCACCAGTGCACAGGCTTGTAGCCCTGCTGCACATGGCCGTTGGCAATCACCCGGACCAGCGAGCGGATGATGTTCGCCTCGAAGCCGAAATCCATGGTGAGATAGGGCCGCTCCCAATCCCCGAGAACGCCCAGGCGCTTGAAGTCGGCGCGCTGGCCGTCCACCTGCCGGGCGGCATACTCACGGCACGCCTGGCGGAACTGGGCGGGGCTGATCTTGGCGCCGGGCTTGCCCTTCTTCTTCTCGACCTGTAGCTCGATGGGCAGGCCGTGGCAGTCCCAGCCGGGCACGTAGGGGGCGTCATAGCCGTCCAGCGTGCGGCTCTTGACGATGATGTCCTTGAGCACCTTGTTGACCGCATGCCCGATATGGATCTCCCCGTTGGCATAGGGCGGACCGTCATGAAGGATGAAGGTCTCCCTGCCGGCCGTGGCCGCCCGTATCTTGCCGTAGAGATCGAGCACACCCCAATGTTCGAGCGTTTCCGGCTCGCGCTGAGCCAGGCTCGCCTTCATCGGAAAGCCCGTTCTGGGGAGGTTGAGGGTATCTTTGTAGTCGGCCACGGTCGGCGTCTCTCGAAAAAAAGCTTTATGTGTGATGCTAACGGGCGCGGGCGGTCAATTTGGACAGCGAATGAGTTCCATGACAATGTTGCGTGTTGGAGCCTTGGTGACGGTAATGCGCATGGAAGCGTAAGGCGCAATAGGCGTTAGCCGTATTGCGCCAAACCCAGCGGTGCGCACGGCGCACCCTACAGCATTTCGCTGCCGAACACGATCGGATCAGACGCCGAGGTACTCCCTGGCGGCCGCCGCGTCTCGGTCGATCTGCGCCTTTAGCGCAGCGAAGGAGTCGAACCTCTGCTCGTCCCGCAGCTTCAGCCGAAACTCCACCTCCAGCTGCCGTCCATAGATCTCATGCGCCAGATCGAACAGATGGACCTCCAGCACGTAATCCTTGCATCCCGTCACGGTGGGCCGCGTGCCCAGGTTAGCGACACCCGGCCAAGGGCGGTCGCCCACACCCTCGGCGAGTACCGCGAAGACACCCCGCAGCGGGCTCGCGCGCCGGTGCAGATTCACGTTTGCCGTGGGGTAGCCGACGGAGCGGCCCCGCTTGTCGCCATGGGCCACCCTTCCGCAGATCCTGTACGGCCGGCCGAGAAGGTGTCGGGCCAGATCCAGGTCTCCGCGTGCCAGGGCGTCGCGGATGCGCGTGCTGCTGACCCGCTCGTCGCCCACGGTGATGGTATGCAGATCCTCCACCAGAAAGCCGTGCTGCCGTCCCATCGACTCCAGCAGACCATAATCGCCCTCTCGTCCGCGACCGAACCGGAAGTCGTCCCCTACCAGCAGATAACGGGTCCCCAGCCCGTTCACCAGGAGATCGCGCACAAAGTCCGTCGCCCCCATGGCGGCGAGCTTGGGGCCGAACTCCAGCAGCATCACCCGATGGATGCCCGCGTCTTCGATGGCCGAGAGCTTCTCCCGCAGACGCGTCAACCGCGGGGGCGCGGCCTCCGGCGCGAAGAGCTCCATGGGCTGGGGCTCGAAGGTGATCACGGTGGCCGGCAGGCCAAGCTCGCGGCCCTTGTCGAGAAGCCGCTTGAACACCGCGCGATGCCCGAGGTGGACCCCGTCGAAGTTTCCGATCGTGGCCACGCAGCCCAGGTGGCACGGTCTCAGGTTGTGCAGTCCGCGGATGACCTGCATAGGTGAAGACACAGGAGTCTCGAAATGCGGGATTATACTCAGGCGGGGCCGTTTGGCTTATCACCGGCTGCGCACAAGCGGCCAACCAGTCGCGCAACCGCCAGAGGACGAATAGGCGGTCCGGGGGGCGGCCGCGCAGGGAAGACATCCGGACCGGGACAGAGGGAAGCACCTTCTCGCAGCCGGTAGCGAAACCGCTATTGACAAGAGGCCATTCCATGCACCAGCATGGCGGGCCTTTCGATCCACTGATTTCGGGTCTCAGGAGGCGCCTTTGGCCAATTCAGCCCAAGCCCGCAAGCGTATGCGCCAGGCGGAAGAGCGACGCCAGCAGAATGCTTCGCGCCGCAGCATGACGCGGACCTACATCAAGAAGGTGGTCAAGCTCATCGATGCGGGTGACAGGGACGGGGCCATCGCGGCGTATAGGGAGATGGTGCCCGTGATCGACAGCGCGGCTACCCACGGCCTGATCCACAAGAACAAGGCCGCCCGGCATAAGTGTCGGCTCAATGCCCACATCAAGGCCATGGGCTGACCCCACGCCGAAGCGATCCAGAAAACCGGCCCCGCGCCGGTTTTTTGTTTCCCGGGCGATCGTTATGACGCATCTATTCCTCGCCGTCACGGCCCACGGTTACGGGCACCTGGCACAGATCGCCCCTGTGGTACATGTCCTCGCCGCACGACTGCCGGCCCTACGCGTCACCCTGCAGGCGAACATTGATTTCGCCGTCGCCCGGCCCCGTCTGCCCGGAGACTTTCGGCATATCCTCCAGGCCGCTGACGTGGGACTCCTGATGGACGGCCCCCTCTCCACGCGTTGGGAGGAGAGCCTCCCGGTCTATGAGGCATTCGAGGCCGCTTACGACCACCACTTGGAGCGACAACAACGGCTCTTCGAGGCGGACCCTCCCGACCTCGTGCTCGCGGACGTGCCCTGGCTTCCCCTGGACGCCGCCCAATCCCTGGGGATTCCGGCCGCCGCCCTCTGCTCCCTGAACTGGTATGACATCCTGGTGGCCAGCCCGGTCGCCAACCGCCTCTCAGCAGCCCTGACCCACCGACTCGAGTCCGCCTACGCCTCGGTGGATCTCTTCATCCGCCCCGCCCCATCCATGCCCATGGAATGGCTGCCCAATGCCAAAGAGGTGGGGCCGATTGCGCAGCAGGCCGCGAAGACCAGGGGATGGATCCGCGAGCAGCTCGCCCCACCCGACGACCATCGTCTCGTCCTGATGCAGTTCGGCGGGGTGGCCGGCTTTGATCCCTTGGCGGGCGCACCGCCTGTGCCAGGGGTGCGCTGGCTGGTTACCCGGGACGAGGGCCGCGGCCGCACCGATGTGACGCGCCTGTCTCAGCTGGGCGTGTCGGTGATTGAGGCCCTCGCCGCATCCGATGCCGTCCTCACCAAGGCGGGGTACGGATCCTTTGCAGAGGCCGCATGCCACGGGGTCCCCGTCCTTTCCGTACACCGCGGGGACTGGCCCGAGGAGCCTTGGCTGCTGGCGTGGCTGCGCGAGCGGGTACCGGTCCGCGAGATCGGGCTCCCGGACTTGCTGGGCGGCCGGCTGGAGGAGCCGCTGCAGGAGCTCTTCAGGCGGGGACGCACCACGCCGGTGGAGCCCACCGGAGCCGACGAGAGCGCCGATCTCCTGCTCGGGCTTCTCGCTGGCCGGTAGCCGGCGGAGCGGAAGAGGCTGAACCGCAGAGAAGCGGAGGGCGCAGAGGTCCTTCGTTCGACTACCCCCGGACAACCTGAGGCGACACGGCAGGTGCAACGAGAAGGTTTTCAGGTGGTTGAAGCCTGATGAGCCATCAGCTTGGAAGCGATTGTGCTGGAGGAGACGTCACGGTGAGCGACCAGCCCGACCCGAAGGCCGTGGAGCATTATCTGCTGAATCTGCAGGACCGCATCTGCGCCGCATTGGAGGCGGAGGATGGGACTGCGCGCTTCCGCGAGGACGCGTGGGAACGATCCGGGGGCGGGGGCGGCCGCACGCGGGTGCTTCGGGACGGAGCGGTGTTCGAGCAGGGAGGCATCAACTTCTCCAACGTCTCCGGGGACAAGCTCCCCCCCTCCGCCACGGCCGGGCGATCCGAGCTTGCGGGACGCAGCTTCCAGGCGATGGGGGCGTCCCTGGTGATCCATCCCCACAATCCTTACGTTCCTACCTCCCACGCCAACGTCCGATTCTTCATCGCCGAAAAGGAAGCCGCCGAGCCGGTCTGGTGGTTCGGTGGCGGTTTCGACCTAACCCCCTACTACGGCTTCGAAGAGGATGCACTCCATTGGCATCGCATCGCCCGCGACGCCTGCATGCCTTTCGGGGCCGACGTCTATCCGCGCTTCAAGCAGTGGTGTGACGAGTATTTTTATATCCGGCACCGCAACGAGCCCCGGGGCATCGGCGGCCTCTTCTTCGACGACCTGAACGGTTGGGGGTTCGAGAAATGCTTTGCGTTTCAGCGCAGCATTGGGGACCACTATCTGCCCGCCTACCTGCCGATCGTTCAGCGTCGAAAGGACCTGGCTTACGGCGAGCGGGAGCGGGGCTTTCAGAAATACCGGCGAGGGCGATACGTCGAGTTCAACTTGGTGTACGACCGGGGCACCCTGTTCGGGCTCCAGTCCGGCGGGCGCACCGAGTCCATCCTGATGTCGCTCCCGCCCGAGGTCAGCTGGCGCTACGGCTGGCATCCGGAGCCCGGAAGCGCCGAGGATGCCCTCTACCGGGACTTTCTGCGCCCGAGGGACTGGCTCGCGGGAGGGGCGTAGCGGGAAGCGATCAGGAGCAAGAGATTACGATGAAAGTCGCGCGTAGCGCGCTCCCTGTCACCCTCGCCCACTGGGAGAGGGTCGGGGTGAGGGAAACGGCCATGGCGGCAGCGACTTACATTCTCTGGGGTGGCGCTGACGCCATGGCCGTTAGGAGCGCAGCTGCCGCATGGCATGACGCGCCGAGAGATCGGCGATGAGCCCGTCCAGCCGCTCTTGCCGCGCCAGCGCCATAAAGGCATTGCGGTAGTCGGCGACAAGGCTCACCCCCGCGACGGCCACGTCGTGCGGAAGGAAGAGCGTATCCACGAGGCGGTGGACATACTTGGGGGTCATTCTTCAGGAGCGAGCGGTCCTCCCGCAGCACCTTCATCAGACCGTCGGACACCCCCCTGCACCACCTGTCGGGCCCCCGAGAGACCCCCAGCCCCGTTCGCGGAGAGGGCAAACAGCGCGGCGAGCAAGCCCGCGATTATCCGCCTGAGCAAAGGGGGTACGCCCTTGGGCATCGGCGCCGTTGCCATCTTTCCTGCTGCATCCAACATCACGCGGCCCCGAGGTTCGCAGGCTCGGCGCACAGGTGCTCGCGAATCCATTCCCGCAGCTGATGGACGGAGCGGGATCCGCTGAAGCGCCCCCGCTCCTGACCACCCTGAAAAAAGATCACGGTCGGAAATCCTCGCAGACGGTAGTGGCCGGCGAGCTTCATGTTATCCGCCTGATCGACCTCGACCTTGGCCAGGCGGAGTCGGCCTGCATACTCGGCAACGACCCGCTCCAGGTGCGGCGCGAGGGCATGACAGGGGGCACACCAATCCGCCCAGAAATCCACCAGGATCGGGTGGCTGTGAGACGCATCGATGACGTCCGCCTGAAAACGGGGGTGATCGACGGCGAAGACAAAGGGTTTCGGGTGTCCGGTGTGCATCGCGAGAAATATCAGAGAACGCTTATCTATGTGCAATTCTACCAGGGGCACGAGACCGGCCGGAAGGAAAAGCCCGACGTGCGCCGTGCCTCACGGTATCGGCCAGTCCCGCCGCGGGGCATCGCATACTCCCCGGATTGGCTTTTGTGACGGCCTCCGCCCTATGGCGAACGCCAATCGCCTCGCCATGCATGTCTCGTCTACACTTAGTGCTCCGTAAGGGGCGCAGGCAAACCGGAAGGCAAGAGAGTGACGGAGGACCAGAGACAACTCCTGCGACAGACGCGGCTCACCGCCCTCGCCCTGCTGGTTTGTGCTGCCTGGTGCCCCCCGGCCCTGCCGGACATCTACAGGTACCAGGACGCAAACGGCGACTGGCACTTTACCGATACCCCGCCCCCCGGCTACAGCTCCGACCGCGTGTTGGATATCGCGGAAGAGTCAAAGGGCCCCACGACGGACCTGGCAGCAAGACTCCAAGCCAAATTCAAGCCCGCCACACCGATCGAGCAGGCCACGCTCGCAGTCGTGACCGTGAAGAACAGCACCGGCGAAGGGTCCGGCTTCTTTTGCACCAGCGACGGCCACATCCTCACGAACCGACACGTCGTCAGACCCTTGGAGTACGGACAGCTCGCGGAGATGCAAGCTGCCATTGCCAAGCAGGAGCAGGAGGTCAGCTCGCTCGAGGCCAGCTTGGCGCAAGGGCAGGCGAAGCTTCAGCAGATGGAGCATGAGCTCGCTAGCCTTTCCGCGATGATGAGCCAGTCCGGACACCGCTCGGCGCAGGACGGGACCAGGGAGGCATACGAGCGCCTGTCCGAGAGCTACCAGGCGGGGAAAAACCGGGTCGCGGAGTTCGAGCGGAAGCTCAATTTCATGAAGCGCCATGTGCGGCAGGCGCGGGACGATCTGGATTGGAAGCAGACCGTCGAGGCCGTGCAAAAGGCCTTTGACGTTGTCCTCAAGGACGGCACGGAGATCTCTGCCTTTCTCCAAGAGACAGGCCCGGACCAGGATCTTGCCCTACTCGAGGTCGATGGTTACCGGACGCCCTTTCTGGCGACGAGTGCCGATGTCCCCTTACCCCAGGGGCTTCGGGTGTTCGTCATCGGCAGCCCCTTGGGCATGCAGGACTCGGTCACCTCCGGCGTGGTCACCCAGGTTACGCCGGAGAGTATCTTTACGGATGCCCAGATGTTGCCCGGAAACAGCGGCGGCCCGGTGATCACAGATAAGGGGGAGCTGGTGGGGATCAGTGTTGCCAAGAGTGTCGCGACAGGGGATGCCGTGTCTGCGGAAGGCTTCGGCAAGGCTATTCCGGTTGCAGCCGCGCGCCGCGCCTTCCCTGTGATTACCCGCAGGCCCAAAGCCAAATAATCAGGCTTCCCTTGTTGTTTCCACCAGCATTTACGGATAGAAATCCAACCGCGGCGCGACGGGTGGATTGGGCGAGACGCTACCATCGCAGGAGCTGCAAGCAAGGGCGTTCTCTCAGGGGCTAGCCGGTGCGGCGGAGACTGCTCCCCCCTTGGATTGTCCCGTAAGCGCCCTATATCGCCTTGCTCAATGTCCAGCAAGGTTTTGACCCGGGTCTCGGAATGGCGCGATACTTACACGTAGGCGGTTGCATTTCCTATCCGTTAAATGGCACATGAGCCGCTTGCTGAAGCCGAACGAAAAATTGACGGCTGAACAGCGCAGGCGGGTCGGCTATTTCCTACTGCACCGGGATCGTTGGTGGCTGGTCAATGAACGTATGGCACAAGTGACCGACTTCATCAACGGGTCCCGCGGCACACCGATCCCGATCGGCGGTAAGGTTGAACTGCTTGAAGACGCCAGGATCCTGCTTGCCAAGGAGCGCGGTGGGCGCCTCTGCCACGTGCAGATAGTCAGTAACCACTAACTTCGATCGCAGGCCGGCGCGGGGCCGACCCCTATCGACCACATAAGGAGATAGCCATGACTGTCAGTCTGTCCAAAGGCGGTAACGTCAGCCTCAGCAAGGAGGCTCCTGGCCTGACCGAGGTGCGCATCGGCATGGGCTGGGACGTACGCGAGACCGACGGCGCCGATTACGATCTCGACGCCGCTGCGTTCATGTGTGGCGACAACGGGAAGGTGCCGAGCGATACGCACTTCATCTTCTATAACAAGCTCCAATCGGATTGCGGCTCCGTCAACCATACGGGCGACAACCGCACTGGCGTTGGCGAAGGCGATGATGAGGCAATCGACGTCACGCTGCCAAAGGTGCCGGCGAACATCTCCAAGATCGCCTTCACCGTGACCATCCATGAGGCCGAGGCGAACCGCCAGAACTTCGGTCAGGTCTCCAATGCCTTCATACGCGTGGTCGACAAGTCGTCTGGACGCGAGGTTGCACGCTACGACCTGACCGAGGACGCCAGCACCGAGACGGCCATGATCTTCGGCGAGCTTTACCGTCACAACGATGAGTGGAAGTTCCGCGCCGTTGGCCAGGGCTTCGCCGGCGGTCTGGCGCCCTTGGCGAGGCATTTCGGCGTCAACGTCGGCTGAGCCTCCATGGGGCCTAGCCTGCATACCTCACCGGGTTTCATGGCACAGGCGACCAGGGTGAATACGAGTTCACGCCAACTGGACAATCAAGGAAATCAACATGTTTCTCAAGAGCTACGGCCTGTCCATGGGCTTTACCCTCTTGTGCCTGGCGTTGGCGGCGTATTGGGGGCATCACACCGGTATGGGGATAGCTCCAGCACTGTGGTTAACGACGGTGCTTGGCGTACTGGAGGTGTCATTGAGCTTCGACAACGCCGTGGTCAATGCCTCAGTGCTGAAGACGATGTCGCCGTTCTGGCAGAAGATGTTTATTACGCTGGGCATCCTGATCGCGGTCTTCGGCATGCGGCTGATATTCCCGATCCTCATCGTCTCGGTGATGACCGACATGGGGGCCGGTGAGGTCGTCGACCTGGCGCTGAATGACGCGGAACGGTACGGACAGGTGCTGACGGATGCCTATCCGATGATTGCGGCCTTCGGCGGCACCTTCCTGCTGATGGTGTTTCTCGGATTCGCGTTGGATGAAGACAGAGAAGTCCATTGGCTCGGCGTTTTCGAACAGAAGATGGGGGCCCTGGGAAAACTCGAGTCGATCGAGGTCGTGATCGCACTGTTTGCGGTGATCGCGACGGCGCTCAGTCTGCCCGAGACGCTGCGGTTCAAGGTGCTGTTGTCCGGTGTGAGCGGCATCATCCTCTTCGTGCTGATCAGCTCTCTCGACAGTCTGTTCGAACAGGGGGCCGAAGGCGGAGGGAGCGAAGCGGAGGCCGGAGCACGGGCCACGACCACGGTGGCCAGGAACGGCCTGATGGGGTTCCTGTATCTGGAGGTTTTGGATGCCAGCTTCTCGTTCGATGGCGTGATCGGCGCCTTCGCCATCACTCGCGACGTCGTCATCATCATGTTGGGTCTGGCGATAGGTGCGATGTTCGTCCGTTCACTGACCATCGATTTGGTACGCCGCGGCGCACTGGATGAGTACGTCTATCTGGAGCATGGCGCCATGTACGCCATCGGTGTGCTGGCGGTGATCATGTTCGTGGGCACCCAGATTCATGTGCCTGAGGTGGTCACCGGCCTCATCGGCGCCGGGTTCATCGGTCTGGCCGTGCTGTCCTCGATTCGCGCGAAACGCCGGGAAGAGGCCGGGGCGGGTGCCTGATCACCGGGCCGGGGTGATCTGTCACTGGTGATGAACTGTCATCATAGGCAGCGATCGCTTCGGCATTCGTGCGGATCGTGGGCCGCGTCAAATCGCTCGGGGCAAGCTCGGCC
>JARRNE010000024.1:0-13532 GCA_037385305.1 Chromatiaceae bacterium
CCTCGGCGCCAGGGAGGGCGCCGGGGAGCCTGCAAGGATCGCATTTACGGGCGTGTCTCGACGACCCGTACCCGACCCCCTGGCCCGCAGCTGAGGTACGGCGCTAATCGCCCCAATCAAAAAGCGGCGCATTACGAGTTGCAATGCGCCGCTGTTCGGGGGTCACTCGCTCGTCGCGATCGCCTGGATTAGGTCTCCGTGACTGCCAACACTCCGTCCGTGATGGCGGTGCTGCTGATCAGGACAATTGCACCCAGCACCAGCAAGGCCACGAGGCTCAGGACGGCCCAGTGGTAGCCGGCCAAGGCGACGATGCCGAGAATGATGGCGGTCAACCCGATCAACGCCTGAGGCCCGCCACCCATGGAGAACGACTGTCGTGCCAGTTGCTGAAACGTCTCATCGGTTGTGGCCTGCTCGACTTTCAGCATGTTCACCCGCGATACGTCGCCGCTGGTAAAGATTAGTGCCCCGCCGAATACGATCGCCGCAACGGGTAACAACACGTCCGGAAAGACCGATACGAGTGAGAGAATACCAAGAATGATACCCGCAAAGCCGGCTAGGATCTCGGCGTTTACGCTGTTACCAACGGCCGACTGCCCCACGCGACGTGCGGACTGTTTCGGCAGGAGGTTGGCGAATTCCAGGAACGTATTGCCACCCTGGAGGATCAGGGCAGCACCGACCACGAGTACGGCGATCGCAAGCACGTACTGGGGTTCCACGTGAGCTAGCCCTACGATGGCTAGAACGATAGCAGCCAAGCCGGCAAGTAACTGTGCGAGCGAGCTTCCGATTGCGGTCGTGTCAAAACGCTTCTCTTCGCTTGGTACGGGCGAAGTGTTCATAGGCTTCTCCTGCCCCCAATCGAGGGCGTTAGAGGTTGTTACATTCGTTTCGTCCGAATGGGTCTCCATTAGCAATACCTTTCAGCTCGTTGAAGCTTGGGATTGCGATACCGGGCATCAATTCCGACGGAGCATCTAGATTCACCCGATAAGAAGGGGTCGATGCTCAGACCCACAAATGGGCAGGCAGAAGCCGTGCCAGGGCGTCCGCTGTAAGTGCTTTTCGCCACCTCGAAACACGCTTCCTGTCCGCTCGCCCCAAGAAGACGTGGAAGAATGGCTGACGAGGCAACACGGCGGACCATCGCAATAGATAACTCTCTGATATAAGGTATTTTCTGCGCTGCGTTCGGCAATGTGCTCGATGCGCGACTGGCAACAGGTGAGACGCACCTCGCTCCCTCTTTTCGGCGCGCCGAGAGGTGCATGGAGTGCCCTTGAGCGACAACTCATCCGCAAGACTTTCGCGCCGGCTTGACTCAGGGTGGATATGCACCAAGATGTGGTTCAAAGTGACCAAGTTTCCGCGCCACAGTGGCACGCCGCGAGAGCGGCGTCACCCCATCGAATGACGTCTTCGTTAACTTAAGCCGGCGACAAACCAACGCCCGTCTCATGCGAAAGCCATACTATCCGTTCGAGATCCAGAACGTTCGTTTGAGTCAACTCAGGAGACGATCTTCGGGCCTCAAAGGGTGGGGCCTTTGTGCGAGCTCATGGAGCTGCCAAAGCCCGAGGGGGATTTTCCGTTTCTTAAGGACGAAGCGGCGACCAAGGATATTCTGGAGAAAATCATTACGCAGGGCTTTGATGCGGTTTTTTGATGCAATGGTGCGTAGGTGACGATGACTAAAGGAGTGCGTCAAGCGGCATTTCTCAGTTGCGGCGCAGTCTCGAAGCCGGTCAGATCCGGTATGTCCGAGCTCAAATGCCATGTCTTCATCCTTTGAAATAAAAATGCGCACGCATGGAATACGTCGGTGACGAGGAGTTTAACCTTTCATATATGCGGCATACAGGGAGTTGGCGGGAAATGTATCAAGGGACACCTGTGGAGCAATGTCTAAGAGCAATTGCGGAGGAGCCTTATTTTGCGCCATGAATCGTGCAGCAGGAAGCTCAAGTCGACGGCGTTGCGAACGGCGCCCCTCGAGAGGAGTTCGCTCAGCGTGGCGAGGAGCTTTAGCCGGACCCGCATCTCCGTTGAGGTTCCCGCTGTGGGGCAGAGGAGAATTGGAGACCATGTTGCGAGCGGCGACCGGTCCGTGCTCGACGGCGGTCGGCTGAATGGCTTGGACCCGGAAGGTTCCAGTCGAGAGATCGCGTCCCTGACAAACATCACCGGCGGCGAAGATGTCGTCGGCGCTGCTCTGCAGGCACGCGCTGACGAGCACGCCTTGGTCCAGCTCGACAGCCGAGCCGTGAAGAAAATCGACGTTCGCGCGCACACCCGTGGCGCGGATCACCAGGTCGGGGGACAGCGTCTGGCCGTCGTCCGGGGTGACACCCAGGGGCGTGCCCGGCTCGATCGACGCGGCCTCGAGGCCGGTGAGCACCCGCACGCCTTCGGTCTCGCACCAGCGTTTGATGAGTCCGCCCGCCGACGGGTTCATCATGCGTCGTGATGGATGACGAAAGCTTTGCAGGTGCCCATCTGGGGGGGCTCGGTCGGATTTCGGCGCAAATGGATTCGTGGGGATTGCGGCGGGAGCTCAGCAAGGTGTGTCCCGAGAATGGCTTTCCCGGATGATCACCTGGTGTGCCTTCCCGTCGTCGGGCCAATGCAGCTCAATCGCGCGCCGCTGCGGATCCCACTGCCAGTCCTGCGTCGCCTGTCCGTCGAGCCGCACCGTGCCCGGGGAGGCTGCCAGGTGGATGCGCAGGAGAAGGGTACGGGGATGAGGGGTGAAGCCGCCGCGCCGCGCCGCCTGGGTGAAGGTGACGCTGTCGCCGGTGGGCTGGACCCGGAAATCTGTCTCGGCCAGTGCCCCGTCCTGATAGGCCAGGGTCTCTCCGTCGTCCTCGATCAATGTCCAAGCGCCCGCCTCCCCCGCGTAGACCAGTAGGGTCAGCTCGGTGAGTGGATCGGCGGTGGTCTGCCGCACATTGCCCAGGGTCAGGATGGAGCCGGCGCGCACCAGGATCGGAATATGGCCGAGGGGCGCGGGCAGGACGAGGGGCCCGGGACCGACGGGGGCGCCGGTGCGGAAGTCGTACCAGCAGCCGGCCGGCAGCTCCACGAGGCGCCGGCGTATGCCCGGCCGGCAGACGGGGGCGATCATCAGGCAGGGGCCGATCATCACCTGGTCCTCGATCTGGTGCAGCGCGGTTTGATCGGGGAAGTCGTAGAGGAGCGGCCGCAACAGGGGCTCGCCCGTCCGGTGGGCGCGGTGGGCGAGCGTATAGAGGTAGGGCAGCAGCCGATATCGGAGCTCGATTGCCGCCCGGGCGATTGCCTCGATCTCGGGGCCGAAGCTCCAGGGCTGCTGGGGATGGGTGCCGAGCGCGGTGTGACAGCGCATGAAGGGATAGAAGGTGCCCAGCTCGATCCAGCGGGCGAAGAGCTCCCCGAAGCAGTTGTCGAAGAAGCCGCCGATGTCGACCCCCACGTGGGGCGAGCCGCAGAGCCCCATGCTGGCGAGCTGCGGCAGGCTGGTCCCCAGATCGTCCCAGCTCGACCGGTTGTCCCCCATCCAGCTGGCGGCCCCGAGATGGGTCCCGAGATGGCCGCTGCGGGTCAAGGTCCAGGGCCGGCGGTCCGGGCGCAGCCGCGCCTGTCCCTCTGTTGCCGCCCGCGCCATGAGGTGTCCGTAAAGGTTGTGGGTCTCTGCCACCAGGGCTGGCTCCGCGGGGGCTCCCAGTCGGGTTGCCAGGGGAATCGACTTGTTGCGGACCCCGCGGACCGGAAACGGCCGGTCGACGATCGCCGGCTCGTTCATGTCGCACCAGATGCCGCCGATGCCCGCCTCCAACAGTCCCCGGTGCCGGTCGCCCCACCAGCGGCGGGTCTCCGGGCGGCAGAAATCCGGGAACAATGCCTCGCCTGGCCACACGTAGCCGGAGAAGAGGTGCCCGTCCGGTGCCGCGATAAAGTGTCCGCCCGCAACGCCCTCGTCGGCCGGGGTGTACCCGTTGTCAAGCTCCCTCTTGACGCCCGGGTCGATGATGGCCACGGCGCGTACGCCCTGGGCGCGGAGCTGACCTACCGAGTAGGCGAGATCCGGGAAGCGCTCTCTGTCCCAGGTGAAGACCCGGAAGCCATCCATGTAGTCGATGTCCAGGTGGATGGCGTCCAGGGGGATCCCGCGCTCGCGAAACGCTCGGGCAATGGCCTGCACCTCCCCGTCGCTGCCATAGCTCCAGCGGGATTGGTGGTAGCCTATGGCCCAAAGGGGGGGCAGGGCCGGGCGGCCGGTAAGCCGGGTGAGCTGCTCGACGACCGCCGCAGGCGTGGGACCGGCGAGCAGGTAGTAATCCAGCTCCCCACCAAGGGTGAGCAGGGTGAGGCCCTGCGCATTGGTCGCACCGACGTCGAAGCGGCTGTACCAGGTGGAGTGCAGATAGAGGCCCCAGGCAAGGTCCGGCCGCAGGGCGAGGAAACAGGGATGCGTCTGATACCGGTTGTCATGCTCCTGGTGCACCCCCGGTGAGCAGGGGTCCAGATTCCAGTTGCCGAGCCGCGAGTAGCGCCGGTCCAGCCGGCCGGTGCGCTGTCCGAAGCCGAAGTAGCCCTCGTCCGGAGGGATGAGCTTGTCGAGGAACACACCGATGCGGGCGCGACCGGGGGGAAGCTCGGCCTCGGGCGTGTGCTCGAAGGGGGTCTCCCGCACGTCTAGCTCCCGCCAGGCGGGACCACCCAGGTCATGGGCGAAGGAGAGTCCACGGGCGTCAATGAAGGCGAGGGCGCCGGTGCCACGATCCAGGACCGCTTGGATGGCGCCTCCGTCCAAGCGGAGGGCGTCGTTGGCCTCAGAGACCCGCAGCGGGGCGGGTGGAAGCGCCGCGACCGGGTCCCAGGACCGTTGCGGGGCAAGCCCTCCCGAGGGCGAGAATCGCACCCGCAGGATATCCCCGGCCACCGCGTCGATCCGGGTCAGGCCTTCAGTATGACGGGCCACAAGGGCGTGTGGCTCGGCCTCCCAGGACGCGACTGGGCCGCAGGTTTGAAGCTCGGAATCAGTCATCCTAGAAACAGCAGCTCACCACGAAGCGCACGAAGGAACACGAAGGGGAGTAAGGGCCAAAGCGAGACTTCCCAAAAAAGTAGGCTCACCTGATGGGCGACGGATACAGGCAAGATAACACATGGAAAAACTTGGTCTTCCTCGTGTCCTTCGTGGTTCATCTCCCGGATCTGGGGCCATGGGCATGTCCGGGTGGGGAAGAAGCTGCCAGCAGTCGGGGCCGGCCGCCAGCCTCCAGTCGATGCCCGCCCGTTTACCCCTGTCCTTCGGGTCTCTGCGGTTCCGACTGCCCATACAATGGACTCTTGCAGGACTGTGCGGAGATGTGTCTTGGGTCTGGTGGATGTGGCGGAACAGGTGCGCACAGGGGTCGCGGGGCTGGACCTGGCGCAGGCTCCCGTGACGCATGTCTACAGCCCCCTGGAGTATGCCTGGGAGCCCCACCGCGCATACCTCGAGCGCTACGGGAGGGGTCGGCCCGCGGTGGTCCTGGTGGGGATGAACCCCGGCCCCTGGGGTATGGCTCAGACGGGGGTGCCCTTTGGCGACGTGACCATGGTGAGGGACTGGCTCGGAATCGCCGGGGCCGTGGGCAAGCCCGCAGCGGAGCACCCGAAGCGGCCCGTAGAGGGCTTCCAGTGCCGCCGCTCGGAGGTCAGCGGGCGGAGGCTCTGGGGCTGGGCCAGGCGCAGCTTCGGCACGCCGGAGCGCTTCTTCGAGCGTTTCTTCGTGCTCAACTACTGTCCCCTCTGCTTCATGGAGGCGAGCGGACGCAACCGTACCCCCGACAAGCTTCCGGCCGACGACCGGGAGCGGCTCTTTCGGGTCTGCGACCCGGCGTTGCGGGCGGCGGTGGAGTGTCTCGGGCCCCGATACGTCCTTGGGGTCGGCGGGTTCGCCGCCGGGCGGGTCGCTGTTGCCCTGAATGGCCTGGGTGTGCAGACGGGGCAGATCTTGCACCCGAGCCCCGCCAATCCCCGCGCCAATCGTGATTGGGACGGGGAGGCGGAGCGGACGCTGGGGGAGATCGGCGCCCTTCCGTGAGCGCCTCACCGGAGACTAGCGCGCGCCGACGCTATCCCCGCCTTCCTGCCGCGCGGGGTCGATTGTGTCGATCCCTACCGGAACGGAAGGAAGGTCATCCGCCGCAGCGTGTTGTCCTTGAGAACAAACTCGTGCCGCAACGCAGCGGCGGCGTGGAGCACAACCAGGGCGATCAGGGCGAAGGCCCCGGCGGCATGGAGGGGGAGGAGGATGTGCGCAAGGGTCTTGTTGGGGCCGATGACCGCCGGCAGCTGGGTTGTATAGAAGGGCACCGCTTCGCCGGCGGCGTTGACCAGGAGGTATCCCACGATGGGCATCCCGATCAGTATCAGGTAGAGCAAATAGTGAGTGGTTCGGGCTAATGCCTTCTGCCAAGGGGGCAGGGTATCCGGCAGGGTGGGGACCGGGTTAATCAGCCGCCACAAGAAGCGAATCAAGATCACGAGCAGGATGGTCAGGCCGATGCTGGCATGGACTCGGAACAGGAACGGCCGGGTCGGGTCGTCCGTCGGCATGTCTGCAAAGGTGAAGCCCACTGCCAGTTGGCCGAAGGCAAGGGCCACGATGAGCCAGTGAAGGGATTGCTGAACAATCCCCCAGCGCTGGGCGGTGTTTCTGATCGTCATCAACAGTCCTCCTTGGGAGAGCGACGAGAAGGGATCTCGGGACCTGAGCCGGTCCTCCCCTGTCATTTCAAGAACGGGAAGCAGTCGCGACCACGAGCCGCACGAAGCGGACCTGCCTACGACCCGGTTTGAGCCAATAGGCCGTGGATGGTCCCAATCAGCGGCGTGGGATAGAGGCCAAGGCCGATGAGGAGCGCGGTGATGACTGCGAGGGCCGCCCACCCGAGCAATGGTCCAGCGGTCAGGGCGGTAACGGCCGGCTCCTCTTGAGTCCCGCGTACAAACAGGGCGCTGATGATTCTCAAGTAGTAGAAGAGACCGATGACGCTGGAGACGACCAAGGCCCCGACTGCGACCCAGCGTGCGGAATCAACGCCTGCGGCGAACAGGTAGAACTTGCCGATGAACCCGGCGGTCAGCGGGATGCCGGCCAGGGAAAGCAGCATCAGTGCGAAGGTGACCGCTAGCCAGGGATGGTCCCCGTAGAAGCCCCGGAAGGACGCGACATCCTCCCCCTCCGGCGCATGCAGGGCGACCACCCCGAACGCCCCCAGGCTGGCCAGAAAGTAGGCGGCGAGATAGAAGCTCACCGCTTCCACGGCGAGGGGTCCCGCAGCCAGGAAGGCGACCAGGAAATAGCCCATGTGGGCGATGGAGGAATAGGCCAGGATACGCTTGACGTTCTCCTGCCGCAGGGCCAAGAGGTTGCCGGCCACCATGGACAGGACGGCGAGGATGACGAGCACCACGGTGACCGGTATCTCCTGGTGCGCCTTGCTGAGCAGCAACAGCCGCAGGAGGACCACGATCACCCCGCCCTTGGCGACCGTGGCGAGAAAGCCCGTGACCGGACTCGGTGCGCCTTGGTATACGTCCGGGGTCCACCAGTGCAGGGGGAACAGGGAGAGCTTCATGGCAAGACCGGCCATGATCAGGGCGATTCCCCCCATGGCCCAGGCCGAGGCGATCGTGCCCTCCCCGGCCAGCCAGCGCCCGAGACCCGAGAACTCGAGGGTACCGACCCCGGCGTAGAGGAGCGCGATGCCGAAGAGAAGCAGAGAGGTGGCCACGCCGGAGACCACCAGGTATTTCATCCCCGCCTCCACCGCCCGTCTGCGCAGGCGCGAGTACGCGATGAGGGGAAACAGGGGGACGCTGATGAGCTCCAGCCCCAGAAAGAGGGTGGCGAAATGGCGGCTGGAAGCGAGGACGGCCGCCCCCAACACCGCGACGGACAGGAGGACATAGATCTCTTCCCGCTCTTCCCGGCCGCGCGCCCGCTCTCCATAGGCGAACAGGGCGCTGGCGGCGCCCCCGATGGCCACCAATGCTGTGAGGTAGAGGGCCAGACCGTCGACCGTGAGCAGGGGCGTGACCGTCGTCGGTGCCACGTGCGCTGCGGGGATCAGTGCCCCCAGGGTTGCGGCATAGCCGATCAGGGTGAGGGCCAGGGTGAGCCCGTGATGCCGGCGGACTGCTATCGCCAGCATCAGGACCACCGGGTGGGTGAGGGCGACGATGATCGGCAGCAGTGCAATGATCTCAATGGGCCTCATCGGGTCAGCCTCCTCCCATCGGGGTCACTGCGGGGCCGAGCGCCGCCAGCGCGGGGGCGGCCGCGTGGAACACGGGCTGCGGATACAGGCCGAGCCAGACGATGAGGACGGTCATGACGGCCATGGCGAGCCCCTCCCGCACGCCGTAATCCCTTCCCGCCTCCGCCTGACGGGGGGAGCCGTGGAAGGCCCTTTGTACCAGGACCAGCGCATAGACGGTGGTCGTGATCATCCCGAATACCGCCACCAGCGTCAGTACCGGGTAGTCCCGGAAGGTGCCGACCAGGATCAGGATCTCCGCCACGAAGTTGCCGAACCCGGGCAGCCCCAGCGTGGCCATGGCAAAGAGCAGCCCCATGGCCGAGAGCCGAGGCAGTTGGGCCCATAGGCCGCCCATCTGGTTGCCGTCCAGGGTATGCAGGCGCTCGCGAATGCCGCCGGCGACCATGAAGAGGGCGGCCGCCGCGATGCCGTGGGCGATCAGCTGCATCACTACCCCCTGTAGCGCGAGGGTGTTCCACGCGAACACCCCGAGCAGGACGAACCCCTTGTGGCTGATGCTGGAGTAGACCACCAGGCGCTGGATGTCCGATTGGGCAAAGGCGAGCACGCCGCCGTAGACGACTCCTGCCACCCCGAGCGCCATGGCAGCGGGGGCGAGGTGCCCCGTCGCGTCGGGAAACAAGGGATGCAGGAAGCGGATCAGGCCGTAGGCCGGTGCCTTGTCGAGGATGGCGGCCAGCACGATGCTGCCCCCCGTGGGGGCCAAGGTGGCCGCGTCCGGGAGCCAGGTGTGAAGGGGCAGGGCGGGGAGCTTCACCGCGAAGGCGAGGAAGAATCCGAGCATCGCCCACATGGCAAGCTGTGGGCCGAGCCCCGTGTGCGTCCGCAGGGCCTCGTAATCGAACGTCAGGGTGCCGGTGGCGGCCTGGTGCCCGTAGACGAGGATCAGGATGCCCACCAGCAGCAGCAGGCCGCTGCCCTGGGTGAAGAGGAAGAAGCGGATGGCCGCCCGGCTGCTGTCGCCGTGTCCCCACAGGCTGATCAGGAAGTACATGGGCACGAGCATCAGCTCCCAGAACAGGAAGAACAGGAACATGTCGAGGGCCGTCAAAACCCCTAACACGCCCGCGATTGCCCACAGGAGATTGAGGTAATAGAAGCCTGCGCGTCCCTGGATCTCCGTCCAGGAGGCGGTCACGGCGATCATGCCCAGGAAGAGGGTGAGCACCGCGAGGGTGAGGGACAGCCCGTCCATCCCGAAGTGGAAGCCGATCCCGAAGGAGGGAATCCAGGGCAACCGGAGCTCCGTCAGCCAGGGTCCCTGGCCGGGCACCGTTCCGGCCGCGGGCGCCCAGGCCCAGAACAGGAGGAGCCAGAGGAGTGCCAGGGCCAGGGCGCCCAGCGCGACCCAGCGGGCAAGGCCCCCATGCCGTCTGCCGGCAAGCCAGGCGAGGGGCCCGCCGGCAATGAGGACAAGGATGATGACGACGGCTGTCATGAGATCACCTCGGCGGTCAGCAGAGCGGCCCCGATCAGGACCACCGTCCCGATCACAGTCCCGGCCACATACCAGCGGAGCAACCCCGACTGGGTGAAGCTGAGCAGCCGGTAGCCGAGGTTTGCGAGGGCTGCCACACCTCGATAAAACCCGTCGATGAGGTCCCCACGGGCTGCCGTTGCGATCCAGAGGAAGGGGCGCACCAGGAGGCGGTCATAGACGAAGTCGAAGCCGAGACCTCCGTGGAAGACGGCGAAGGTGCGCGAGCGCGCCTCCAGGTCCTTCGGACGGTAAAAGAGGGAATAGGCGACGATAATGCCGATCACGGTGACCCCTTCGGCAACCACCTCCGGGATCAGGTGCATGGAGGCGACAGGATGGCCGGGCAGGTTCAAGGGCCCGAGAAATTCTGGGATCCGGATCCCGCCGCCCCCGAGCGAGAGAAGCGACAGGATGACCAGGGGGATCACCATGAGGACCCCGTAGCTGCCCGTTGGCTCCGTGCGCGGCTCGCCGAAGGAGACTACAACGACGGCCCGGAAGCTGTACAGGGCGGTGAGGAAGGCGCCGACCACGCCGGCCGCCCAGAGCCAGATGCCGATGGGGTGCGGGTAGCTCCAGGCGGCATCGAGGACCTGGCCCTTGCTGTAGAAGCAGCACCATATAGCCGATCTGGCTGATGGTGGAGTAGGCCAGGATGCGCTTGATGTCCCGCTGGCCCAAGGCGGCAAACCCGGAGATCAGTATGGTCGCGGCGGCGATGATGCCGACCAGGGTCTGGGCCAGCGGCGCCATGGCGAACAGGACCTCGGTTCGCCCGATGAGGTAGACGCCCGCCGTGACCATGGTCGCGGCATGGATCAGGGCGCTGACCGGGGTTGGGCCCGCCATGGCATCCGGCAGCCAGACCTGGAGCGGAAGCTGGGCGGACTTGCCCACGGCGCCCCCCAGGATCAGGAAGGCTGCCAGGGTGGGAAGGAGTGAGCCCGCCGGCCAGTCCGTGGCAGCGCGCTGAAGGATCTCCTGGATGTTCTCGCTGCCGAGCACGGTGAAGAGCAGAAGGAGGCCCAGGAGAAAGGCCGCGTCGCCGATGCGGGTCACGATGAAGGACTTCTGGGCCGCCAGTCCGTTCTCCGGGTCCCGGTACCAGAACCCGATCAGCAGGTAGCTGCAGAGGCCCACCCCCTCCCAGCCGAGGAAGAGGAGCAGCAGGTCGCCCGCCAGCACGAGCACCAGCATGAAGGCGACGAAGAGATTGAGGTAGGCGAAGAAGCGGCTGTAACCCTCGTCCCCGAGCATGTACTCGGTAGAGTAGAGGTGGATCATGAAGCCGACGCCGGTGATCACCAGCATCATGACGACGGACAGCCGATCCAGGTACAGGCTGATCTGCGGGTTGAATCCTTCCAGATGGATCCAGCTCCAGAGGGTCAGGGAGAAGGCGCCGTCAGGCGGCATGCTGGTGACGAACGCCCAGGCGATGAAGGCGCACAGCACGGCCGCCAGACCCACGCTGCCGGCGCCGACGGCGCCCACCGCCCAGCGCGGCAGCCGGCGCCCGACCAGGGCCAGGATGAGAAACCCGGCCAGGGGAAGGGCCGGCGCGACCCAGAGAAAGTCGAGGAGGCCCGCCATGTCAGCCTTTCATCCCGCTCAGCACATCCGCGTCCAAGGTGCGGAAGCGGTGGTGGATTTCCAGGATCAGGGCCAGACCGATCGCGACCTCCGCGGCGGTCAGGGTAATGATCAGCATGTAGAAGATCTGACCGTCCGCCTGGCCCCAGCGGGCGCCGGCGGCCACGAAGGCAAGCCCCGCGGCGTTGAGCATGATCTCCAGACTGAGAAGCATGAAGACGAGGTTGCGCCGCAGCAGGAGCCCCAGGAGCCCCATAACGTAAAGTGCGCTTGCCAGATACAGCGCCTGCTCGATGGGAACGCCGGTCATGCGGATTCCTCCGCGGTGCGGGCCACCTCCGGCCGGCCGAGATGCCAGGCGCCCACCAGTCCTGCGAGCAGCAGCATGGATGCGAGCTCCACCGTCAGCAGGTACGGGCCGAACAGGACGATGCCCACCTCCTTCGGCCCGACCGGGTGGGCGCCGCTCGCAGCCGGCAGTCCCGCGGTCAGCATGACGACCATCTCGCACAGCAGCACCGCCACGAGCAGGCCCGGCCCGAGCCAGTCCACCGCGGTGAGGTGCGGCCGGTGCTCCTGCTCCCACTCCCTCAGGTTCAGCATCATGACCACGAACAGGAAGAGCACCATGACCGCCCCGGCGTAGATGATCACCTCGAGGGCCGCTGCGAAGCTGGCCCCCAGTAGGAAGAACACCACCGCGATCGCGAGAAGGGAGGTGACCAGGTAGAGCAGCGCGTGCAGCGCGCTGCGACGGCTGATCACCAGGAAGGTTGCGATGAGGGCCACCGCGGCGGCCACGTAGAAGGCGATGGTCATGGGTCCATGCTCCGGGTGAGGGGTCGGTCGTGTGGGGTTTGGACGGACGGGGGCATCACGGCAGCAGGCTCCGCACGTCCACCGGGGGCGACTCGTTCTCCGCCTCCCCCTTGTCCTTGTGGGCAATCGCCTTGCCGGCCACCCGCCAGAAGCTGTAGCCGGGGTACTTGCCGGTGCCGCTGATGAGGAGGTCCTCCTTCTCGTACACCAGCTCCTGGCGGTCGTACTCGCACATTTCGAAGTCCGGTATGAGCTGGATGGCGTAGGTGGGGCAGGCCTCCTCGCACATGCCGCAGAAGATGCAGCGGGAGAAGTTGATGCGGAAGGACTCCGGATACCACCGCCCGCTGCCGTCCTCGGTCTTCTGCAGGGCGATGCAGTCCACCGGACAGGCCGCGGCGCAGAGGTAGCAGGAGACGCAGCGCTCCTCCCCGTCCGGATCCCGGGACAGGATGATGCGGCCCCGGTAGCGGGGGGGAAGGTACGGCTGCTCCTCCGGATACTGCACGGTGACCCGTCTCCGGAAGCCGAAGCGGAACACCAGCCACAGGCTTCTCAATGTGCTCCACATGGTCGCCTAGGCCTTCGGTCCGAGATGTCTCATGACGTCAGAGGTCCTTTGATGGCAAGCAAGGCACCGCCGGTTGCCATCAGGTTCAACAGGGAGAGGGGCAGCATGATCTTCCATCCCATGGCCATCAGCTGGTCGTAGCGGGGACGCGGCAGGGCGGCCCGCAACAGGACGAGGAGCACCAGGATGGAGCCCATCTTCAGCAGGAACCAGAGGATCGGCGGCAGCAGAGGTCCGTCCCAGCCTCCCAGGTACAGGACGGTGACCATGGATGCGAGCAGGACCATGCCGACGTACTCGCCCACGAAGAACATGCCGAACTTCATGCTGGAGTACTCGGTATGGAAGCCGGCCACCAGCTCGTTCTCCGCCTCCGGGAGGTCGAACGGCAGCCGGTGGATCCCGGCGACCCCGGCGACGAAGAACAGGATCATGCCGACCGGCTGGAGCACCGCGTACCAGAGACCCTGCTGGGCGATGACGATCTGGCGCAGGTCGAAGCTCCCGGCCAGGATCACGACCCCCATGAGGGCCAAGCCCATGAAGACCTCGTAGCTGATCATCTGGGCGGCGGAGCGCACCCCGCCCAGGAGGGAGTATTTGCTGTTGGAGGCCCAGCCACCCACCGCGACCCCGTACACGGTCAGGGCCGTCATCGCGAGGAAGAAGAGCAGCCCGATGTCGAGCCTGTCCACGATCCCGATCCTAGGGGTGATCGGCACGACCACGAAGGCCGCCATGGCGG
>JARRNE010000025.1:0-8893 GCA_037385305.1 Chromatiaceae bacterium
CAAGGCCACGAGGGCACTGACCGCGTCCGTCAACGCGGCATCGGCGCCGGCGGCCGAGGGCTCTGTACCCACTCCAGCGGACGACGCCACTGTGAGATCGGCCTGCAGCCGGTCGCGCATCTCGATGATCAGCCGCTGCGCGGTCTTCTTGCCAATCCCCGGCAGGCGGATCAGGGCCGTGACGTCCTCCTGTTGCACGCACAGGGAAAAACGCTGGGCATCCATTCCGGAAAGGATCGCCAGGGCCATCCGCGCCCCGACCCCGCTGATCTTGATGAGGCTTCGAAAGAGGGCACGTTCCTGCTCGCGCAGAAAGCCGTAAAGCACCTGGGCATCCTCGCGAACCGCCATATGCGTGAACAGAGTGACGTCTGCCCCCACGTCAGGCAGCGCATAAAAGGTGGACATCGGGGCCTCGAGCTCGTACCCCACGCCCCCCACGTCCAGCAGGAGCTGAGGAGGACGTTTATACAGGAGCTCCCCGCGCAGTCGACCGATCACGGTCGAAAGTCCCGCCAGGAGGCCGCCGCCCGTTTGCGGGCGGGAATGCCCATCGAGTGGGCGTGGCAGAGGGCGAGGGCGAGGGCGTCGGCCTCGTCTTCGGCCGGCGCCTCGGCCAGCGACAGGAGGATTCGCACCATGTGCTGAACCTGCTCCTTTTGCGCCCCGCCGGTTCCGACCACTGCGAGCTTTACCGATTTCGGGCTGTACTCGTGAACTTGAACGCCGCCTTTGAGTCCAGCGCAAATGACCGCACCGCGGGCCTGACCCAGCTTCAGGGCCGCGACCGGGTCGCGGGCAAAGATGAGCTGCTCAACGGCCATCTCGTGGGGGCGGTATGCCTGCACCACCTGGGCGACCTGATCGAAGATCAGCCCGAGCCGGGCCGGCCACGGGCGCTCGCCGACGCGGATGCAGCCGCTCGCGACTTGGACGCTGCGGACCCCGTCGGTGTCGATCACTCCATACCCCGTGTTTCGGGATCCGGGGTCGATCCCGAGGATCCGATGGCGGAGCTGCGGCGACGGTATCACCCCGGTGGTGGCGTCACGGCGCATCAGCCCGCCGGGTGCGCCGGCCGAGGGGCGCCCGCATCGGTATCCGACTGCCCCGAAGGGGGGCTGCGCCTATTGCGCGTCCAGCGCGGCGAGGATCTCCTCGGAGATATCCGCGTTGGCGTGCACCTCTTGCACATCGTCCAGGTCCTCCAGGATGTCGATCAGCTTGAGCAAGCGCTCTGCCGTCTCCTGATCCGGCTCGGTGTAAGTGGATGCGTTGAAGGTAACCTCCGCGCGCTCCGTGCTCAGCCCGACCGTGGCCAGGGCATCTTTGACCGCGCTGAAGGTCTCCGGGACGGTGATCACGTCGATCGATCCATCATCGTTGCTCACGACATCCTCGGCCCCAGCCTCCAGGGCCGCCTCCATGATCCGGTCCTCGTCCGCTCCTGGCTCGAAGCTGATGACCCCCTGCTTCGTGAAGAGATATGCAACCGAGCCGTCCGTCCCGAGGTTACCCCCATGCTTGGCAAAGGCGTGGCGCACTTCCGCGGCGGTGCGGTTGCGGTTGTCGGTCATGCATTCGACCATGACGGCCGTCCCGCCCGGACCGTAGCCCTCATAGCGGATCTCCTCGTAGTCCTCTCCCTCCATACCGCCGGCACCGCGTTTTATCGCACGCTCGACGGTGTCCTTAGGCATGTTCGCCGCGAACGCCTTGTCCATCGCGATGCGAAGCCGCGGGCTCGCGCTGGGGTCGCCGCCGCCCTCCCGCGCCGCCACGGTCACCTCGCGGATGAGCTTGGTCCAGGTCTTGCCACGTTTTTTGTCCTGGGCCGCCTTGCGATGCTTGATGTTGGCCCACTTGCTGTGACCAGCCATTGATCTCCTCGTGATGATGAATTCGCTGCTAGCGCGCGGCCGGTTGGTGGGGCTCGACCGCCGGGGTCCGTTCGCGTCGCGAGGATTTTAGCATTCGCCCAAAACGCTCGGGAGCGCGCCGGGACCAACGGTCCGGACGCACGCCGCGCCAGGGGTTGCGAGGGACGCCCCCGGCGCGGTTAGTCGTCGCAAAAGATGCGCACCACCAGAACATCACAGTAGGATCGGTGCCGAAGACCATCCGCCGTGGACCCGATGATCCGGCCAAGACCATGGCGACCGTGGGAGCCCGTCACGATCAGGTCGATTCCGTTCGCCTTTGCGAGCTCGGGAATCTCGCGGCTCGCGGTGGTCGAGGTGGCGATGACTTGGATATCGCTATCACCGACCCCGGCCTCGGCCGCCACCTGTTGCAGGCGTCGCCTCGACTGCTCGTGCTCGTAGGCCAGCGGGTCCTGATCCTCGGGCGCAATCATTGCGTTGGAGCGATCCACGGGGAAGTGATCGATCATGTGGACGAGGGTCAGCTTAGCCTGATAGGCCTCCGACAACCGCGCCGCGCGCGCTACCACGAGGGCGGCTACGTCGGTGCACGGGTCAACGCTCGCGAGTTTGTGCCGGTAGGGTTTTCAGGAGCCCGGCGGCGCATCCAACGCCTGATACTTGACCACCAGCACATCGCATGGCGCCCGATGGAGAAGCTCGTCCGAGCGATCGCCAAACAGGACCGCCATGCCCCGCCGTGCGTGGGCACCCACCACCATCAGGTCGGCCCTGATCTCCTTCACCAGGCCGCAGAGCTGCTCCGCGGAGGGCCCCCGGACCGTGTGAGTGCCCTGCAAGCCCGGGTAACGCCCTTTCAGGTCCGCGAGACGCTCCTGGCTCCAGCGTTGGCTCCTGCTGTCCGTCGCCGCCAGGTCCTCCCGAGATAGGGTGTGCTTGAGATAACCGGGCGCCTTGTCGAGCACGTTCGCCACGTCCACCGCAGCGCCCAAACGGCGCCCCACCTCCACGCCACGTCCGAGCACGTACTCTGTGCCGTCCCCCAAGTCGACTGCCACCAACAGCTGTCGATAGTCCATCCGCGCGTCGCTCATACCGCCTCCAACAATACAAATTTAATACACTCGACGTCTTGCGTTTTGTCGATCCTGTCCAGCCCCGCTCTCCGACGGTTTGTCCCGGCACGAGCGGACCGAGGGTCGCCTCGACCGGCTGGGGCAGATCAAGAAGACAGGCCAAAGCTGGCGAATCTCCGTGAAGGGCACCTCGACGCCGTCGGTACCGCCGAGCTTCCGGACAGGAAGGCGACAGCAAACCCCAACTTGGAACACCCCGCAAAAAGGGCTGTCCGCCGGGGATTCCAGGATGTACCTGGCCGGCGACTCGCTGGCGGAAAGGGTGGCCCGACGCCAGCTTGGCAAACCCGGGAAGCGCCGCACTGCAGTCATTGCCTATTTACCCGCAGGGGATAATTCCGGAGAATCAAAGACGACCGTGAGCCGCGTCAATAAACGCCAAGGGAAGTCTCCGTGTCCACCCAGCTAACGTTCGAGCACCCGCTGAATGAACGAGTCCGCACCTTCCTGCGGCTCGAGCATTTGTTCAAGAAAGTTGCCCACTTCATGCCCCAAGACGATGCTTGGGCGAGCCGGGCCGCTGTCGAAGCCCTGCTTGACATTACTGCGGTCACCACCCGCGCAGACGTGAAGAGCGAGCTCTTGAAGGAGCTTGACCGCAATGCCACCACACTCAGCCGCATCCGGCGGCAGCCGGAGGTGGATCTGGAGACGCTGAACAAGGTCCTGGAGGACCTTCAGGGCGCCGCCGCAGCTCTGCAGGGACTCAACGGACAGATCGGCCACACCTTGCGCGACGACGAGTTCCTGAAGAGTGTCGCCCAGCGAAACAGCATCCCCGGTGGCACGTGCAGCTTCGACCTGCCCCAGTACCACCACTGGCTAACACAAGACGCCGCTTCGCGTCAGGATCAGTTCGCCCTGTGGATGGAAGGTCTGCGGCCGGCGAGTGCTGCGATCGACCTGGTGCTGTCCCTCGCCCGCACCAGCGCAACCCCCAGGAAAGTCACCGCACCGGATGGGTTTTTCCAGGAAGCGCTCGACGTCCAGGCGCCAGCTCAAATGGTACGGGTGACGCTGAACGGCGGCCAGTCCCTCTACCCCGAAATCAGCGGCCACAAGAATCGGTTCAGCATTCGCTTCATGAGTCCGGGCGAGTCGGAACGCCCTGTCCAATTCCGGGAAGTCGTTGCCTTCACGCTCATCTGCTGCGTGTTCTGATCGGGCCCGCACCCCCTATGACCAAGACCGTTACCTGTCCCACCTGCGGCAACAAAGTGGCCTGGACGCCCGCGTCCCGCTGGCGGCCCTTTTGCAGCGAACGCTGCCGGCTCATCGACCTCGGGGAATGGCTCGATGAAGGGCATCGTATTTCGGAGCCGGCCGACGGGCTTGTTTGGCCCGAACCGGAAGATGAGCGGGAGAAGGCCAGACCCCATTAAAACCCATCAGGCGCGCGGAGCCTCCTCGGGCCAAAGCCCGCGGATTGCAGCCACCCCCTGCGCACCTCGGCGAAACGCTTCTGGCAGGTCCTGAGGCCCCAGCCCTCCCAGCGCGAATACAGGCATGACCGCCGCCCTAGCAAGGAGCGCGAAGCCCTCCCAGCCCAGGGGGACCCCGTCCGGGTGGCTTGCCGTGCGTCTGACGGGAGACAGAAAGGCATAGTCGAGCCCCAACTGTGCTGCGCGGCCCAGGTCCCTTGCGGTGTGGCAGGAGGCCCCCAGCCATCGGCCTTCGGGCCGGGTGGCCCCCGGTTCCCGGAGACGGGCACCCGTGAGATGGTAGCCGTGGCAGGGGAGGTCGTGGGTCTCGCCTGGATCTGCGTTCAGCAGCAGGCGCGCGCCAAATTGCTCGCACAGGGCGAAGGCCCGGGAGGCGAGAACGCGGTACTCCGGGAGGTCCAGGCGGTGCGCACGGAGCTGCACCATACGCACCCCCTGCTCCAGGGCCAGCCCCATTCGCCGCGGAAAGGCGTCCGTCCCATGCCCTTCGGCGCCTGTCACCAGGCAGAGATCCGGGAGACGCAACGCCGTGATGATGGGACGGTCCGCATCCGGAAAAACGGCGGGGTCCATCACGTCCGGGTACCACCAGGCGAGGGGCTGACCCTCTCGGGAGTGAGGCTCGCCAGCGTAGGCGGTCACCAGATGGACATCGAGCAGGACGCACCGGTCCCCGTAGTCATGTGGCACCTGGATCAGCGGGCGGGCCGTGAGCACCCGCACTCCCAGCTCCTCGTCGAGCTCCCGCCGCAGAGCCTGCTCCACATCCTCCCCAGGCTCGAGCTTACCGCCCGGGAACTCCCAGCGGCCGCCTTGATGGGCCCCGTCCGCCCGTCGGGTGACCAGAATCCGCCCCTGGGGGTCTCTGATGGCCCCCGCCGCAACCTGAATGACGCGCATCTCACCGCGCTCCGTCGGAAGGTCAGGTCCGATACTCGGCGTTGATCCGGACGTAGTCGTAGGACAGATCGCAGGTCAGCACCCGCACGGCCGCGGCCCCCCGTCCCAGGGCGACACGGATGGTGATCTGCCTCGGGGCCACGGCCTCCCGGCCCGCCTGCTCCGTGTAGTCCCGATCCCGCCTGCCTCGGCTCACGATACGAACGTCGCCCAGCCAGACGCGCACCCGGTCGATGTCCAGGCCATCGACCCCTGCGCGGCCGACGGCCGCCAGGATTCGGCCCCAATTGGGGTCCGACGCAAAGAGCGCCGTCTTGACCAAAGGCGAGTGGGCAATGGCGTCGGCAACCCGGCGGGCTTCCGCCGGGTCCCACGCCTCCTCGACAAGGATCGTGACCCCGCGAGGTCGGCGCAGACGGCCTCCACCGCAGCGCGGAATGCCCCGTAGTCCGGAGCTTCGGGATCCTCCAAGACCGGATTTCCGAGCGCCCCGGAGGCGGAGAGCACACAGGCGTCGTTGGTCGACGTGTCTCCGTCCACCGTGATCGCGTTGAAGGTGACCGCAACCGCGTCTTTCAGGCAGGCTTTCAGCAGGGAAGGCCCCACTGCCACGTCCGTCGCAAGGAAGGCGAGCAGGGTGGCCATGTCGGGGCGGATCATTCCCGAGCCCTTGGCAATGCCTGAGAGGACCGCCGATCTGCCTGCGACGGTGAGCCGCCGGGAGGCAAGCTTGGGCACCGTATCTGTCGTCATGACGGCGCGCGCTGCCGCCGGCCATCCCTCTTCGCCAAGCCGGCCGAGGGCTTCCGGCAGCGCGGCCTGCAGCTTGGTTACCGGAAGATGCTCTCCGATCACGCCCGTGGAGAATGGGAGAACCTCTTCCCTCCGACACCCCGCGAGGGCAGCCAAGGCCGCGCAGCTGGCCTCGGCGTCTACGATGCCCTGCTCGCCGGTACCGGCGTTGGCGTTGCCGGAGTTGATGAGGAGGAAGCGGGGCATCGCCGTCTCCAAATGACGCCGGGCCACAAGGACGGGGGCGGCACAGAAGGCGTTGCGGGTGAACACTGCGGCGCTGGAGGTCCCCGGCGGCAGCTCAAACACGACCAAGTCATCCCGCTCGCGGTAGCGGATGCCGGCGGCGGCTGTTCCCAGGCGGACCCCCGGCACAGCCTCCCATTGATCGTGCCGATCTGTCGGACCAAGGGCCGCTGACCGCAAACCTGGCGCGACCGGAGGGTCACTTGCGTCGGATGCGGCCGGCATAGGGTCGCGGGTGCCCTTACGTCAGGCCGCGCGCCCGCAGCAGTGCTTATACTTCTTTCCCGAGCCGCAGGGACAGGGCTCATTGCGGCCCACCTTGCGATGGTCCCGCACGAAGGGCTGCGGCTGGGGAGCGACAGACTCCTCGGCGAGCTCGTCCTCGGCCATGGTCCCGAACCCCTGAAACTCCTCGTGCGTGAACTCGAACTCCTGTTCGTGGGGCACGTAGGGCCCCATCTGTCCTGCATCCGGCGACGTCTGGATCTGCAGCTTCGAGAGGGTCATCACCACCTCCTGCTTGATGCTGTCCAGCATGGCCGTGAACATCTGGAAGGCCTCGCGCTTGTACTCCTGCTTCGGGTCCCGCTGGGCGTAGCCGCGCAGATGGATGCCCTGGCGCAAGTAATCCATGGCAGCCAGGTGATCCTTCCAGTGGGTGTCGAGGGTTTGCAGCATGACCGCCTTCTCGAGCTGACGCATCACATCCGCGCCGACCACCTTCTCCTTGTCGACATAGCGTTCGGCGACGCGGTCTGCGATACGCATTCGCAGTGTCTCCTCGTGCAGGGCATGGTCCTCGTCGAGCCACCGGGCGACGGGCCATTCGCCGCCGAAGTTCTCCTCGAGCGCCTTCTCGAGACCGGGGACGTCCCACAGCTCCTCGAGGCTCTCAGGAGGGATGCAGGTGTCGATCAGCCGCCCCAGGAAATCTTCCCGCATGGCGGTCACCATGTCCGAGACGTCGGTTGCGTCCATCAGCTCGCGGCGTTGCCGGTAGATGACCTTGCGTTGGTCATTGGCGACATCGTCGTACTCGAGGAGTTGTTTGCGGATGTCGAAGTTGCGTCCCTCGACCTTGCGCTGGGCGTTCTCGATGGCCTTGGTCACCCAGGGGTGCTCGATCGCCTCCCCCTCCTGCATGCCGAGCTTCTGCATCATGGTCCCGACGCGCTCTGAGGCGAAGATGCGCATCAGGTTGTCTTCGAGGGACAGATAGAAGCGGCTGGAACCGGGGTCGCCCTGGCGGCCGGATCGGCCGCGCAGCTGGTTGTCGACGCGCCGGGACTCGTGCCGCTCGGTCCCCACCACGTGGAGACCGCCGGAGCCGATGACGCGGGCGTGACGGTCCTTCCACTGCGTCCGGATCTTGTCCGTCCCGGCGGCATCCGCATTGGCCAGCAGCTCCGCTTCCAAGTTGCCCCCGAGCACGATGTCGGTGCCTCGGCCCGCCATGTTCGTCGCAATGGTGACCGCCCCCGGTCGACCGGCCTGGGCGATGATGCCGGCCTCCCGCTCATGTTGCTTGGCATTCAGGACCTCGTGCTTGATCTCGTCCTTCTTGAGCAGGCCGGAGATCAGCTCAGAGGTCTCGATGGATGCCGTACCCACCAGCACCGGCTGCCCGCGGCGGACGCAGTCCTGGATGTCGTCGGTGATTGCCCTGTATTTCTCGGTCTGCGTCAGATAGACCAGGTCGCCCATGTCGTTCCGGATCATAGGCATGTTGGTGGGGATGACCACCACCTCGAGACCGTAAATCTGCTGGAATTCAAAGGCCTCCGTGTCGGCGGTGCCCGTCATCCCTGACAGCTTGGGATAGAGACGGAAGAGGTTCTGAAAGGTGATAGAGGCGAGGGTCTGGTTCTCCGGCTGAACAGGTACCCCCTCCTTCGCCTCTACCGCCTGGTGCAGCCCCTCGGACCAGCGCCTCCCGGGCATGGTGCGGCCGGTGAACTCGTCGACGATGATGATCTGTCCGTCCCGGACGATGTACTCGACGTTCTTGTGGTAGAGCGCATGGGCCCGCAGCGCCGCGTAGACGTGGTGCATAAGCACGATGTTGGAGGGGTCGTACAGGCTCTCGCCCTCCTCCAGGACGCCTAGCTCTGTCAGCATCTCTTCAACGTGCTGGTGGCCTTCCTCGCTCAGGAATACCTGGTGCGCCTTCTCGTCCACCGAGAAATCCCCGGGCCCGAAGTCGGGCTGGCCCTCCTCGTTGGTGATGGGAGGCTGCCGCGTGAGGCGCGGGATGATGCGGTCGATCTGCCGGTAGAGCTCAGTGCTGCCTTCAGACGGGCCTGAGATGATCAGCGGGGTGCGCGCCTCGTCGATCAGGATCGAGTCCACCTCGTCAACGATGGCGTAAAAGGGGTCGCGCTGGACCCGCTGCTCGGCGACGAACGCCATGTTGTCGCGCAGATAATCGAAGCCGAACTCATTGTTAGTGCCGTAAGTGATGTCGGCCTCGTAGGCCTCCTTGCGGGTCACCGCC
>JARRNE010000025.1:8925-10394 GCA_037385305.1 Chromatiaceae bacterium
GCCGAGAAAGTGATACACACGGCCCATCCACTCGGCGTCGCGCCTCGCCAGGTAGTCGTTCACCGTGACCACGTGAACCCCTTTGCCAGGGAGCGCGTTCAGATAGGCCGCCAGGGTAGCCACCAGGGTCTTGCCCTCGCCGGTGCGCATCTCGGCGATCTTGCCGTCGTCGAGCACCATGCCCCCGATCAGCTGGACGTCGAAGTGACGCATCCCGAGGACGCGCCACGCCGCCTCGCGGCCGACGGCAAACACCTCGGGCAGAAGGTCGCCACGCGCAACACCCTGCTCAAGACGATCACGAAACGCGACGGTCTTGGCGGCCAGCTGCGCGTCCGTGAGCTCTTTTACATCGGGCTCGAGCGAGTTGATGCAGGCAACGGTCTTCGACATCCGCTTGACAAGGCGCTCGTTGCGGCTGCCGAATATCTTCTTGAGTAAGTTGTTCGCCATTAAGGCAAGTCACCGGACAGGTAAAATAGCGGAAGGATAACCGAAAAGCCGCAGCTACGCAGTTCGTGGCAACCGACGGCCGCCGGCAGGTCGGGCGGCTGTTCCGGGCCACCCATCGGGGCGGGGTATTCAGCCCAGAAAATGGCAAGATCGATCCAGCATGCGTCCTGGTACCTTCGTTCCGGTGACGCGGTTTCGAGCCTCGTCGCAGCCACCAGGCGGGACGCCGAGCTCCTGACGGCGGTCCGGCGCGTCCTTCCCCCGCCCCTCGACCGTCATTGCCTGCATGCCACCCTCGATCACGGGGAATTGGTCCTGACAACCGATGCTCCGACCTGGGCATCCCGTCTCAGATTCGCGACACCCGACCTCCTGACGACTCTCGCCGGCAAGGAGTTCTCGGTAGGGTGCTGCCGGATTCGGGTTCAGCCCTCCCCACCACCCCACGCCGCAGGCGAGGGGAAGCAGCGCGGAGCACGATTGTCTCCCGCCGCCGCCCGCCACCTGGCGGAGGCGGCGAGGGCGACGGAGGACCCGGAATTGGCCGAGGCACTGCGCCGGCTTGCCAGAGCCGGCGGTGATCGAGGCTAGGGAAGCACCAGTGCATTCCCGTTGCGCCCGGCCCGCGTCATAAATCAACGCGTTGCAGGGCACCCGGCGCGGGAAGCCGCATGGCCCGGCGTCTGCCCTAGGAGGCAGCCACAGGCTGGATGTAGGAGATGGGTGCCGGCTCTGCGTCCTCGAAGGTGGCTTCCTCCCACGCCGTTGCGTCGGCCATCAGGGCGCGAAGCAGGCGGTTATTAAGGGCGTGCCCGGACTTGTGCCCTCGAAAGGCGCCGATGAGGGAGTGGCCGAGGAGGTAGAGATCGCCGATGGCGTCCAGAATCTTGTGCTTGACAAACTCGTCCTCGTACCGCAGACCCTCTTCGTTAAGGACGCGATAGTCGTCCACCACCACTGCATTGTCGACACTGCCGCCTAGCGCAAGGTTTTGCTGGCGCAGCGCTTCGATGTCC
>JARRNE010000025.1:10399-20787 GCA_037385305.1 Chromatiaceae bacterium
GTCCCGCAGGAACCCGAAGGTCCGGGCTCGGCTTACCTCCTTTACAAAGGAGGTCGACGAGAAGTCCATCGTTGCCGACTGGGCTCGAGAGGTAAAGGCTGGGTGATCGAAGTCGATCGAGAAGGCGACCTTGAAGCCCTCATACGGCTCAAACTCAGCGAGCTTGTCGCCGTCCTCGACCCGCACGCGGCGTCGGATACGGATGAAGCGTTTTGGCCGATTCTGCTCCTGGATCCCCGCCGACTGGATGAGGAAGACGAAAGGCCCCGCGCTGCCGTCCATGATGGGCACTTCCGGGGCGCTCACATCGACGTAGGCGTTGTCGATGCCCAGGCCGGCAAAGGCGGACAGCAGATGTTCCACCGTGGAGATACGAACCCCGTCCTTGATCAACGTGGTGGACAAGCGGGTGTCCCCGACATTAGCAGGCGAGGCCTGAATCGCAACCGGCTCGGTCAGGTCGACCCTCCGAAAGAGGATCCCGGTGTCCGGCACAGCGGGCCGTAAGGTCAGTAGTACCTTATCGCCCGTATGCAGCCCGACACCGGTAGCCCGGATAATGTTCTTCAGGGTTCGCTGCCTAATCATTGCTCGGTCTCCCGTCGCATCCCAGGTTCTTCGCCGGGGCAGCCGGTCGACGCGTGCGGTGCCGACGGATCGTGGCAACTACGCATTGGCGCACGGCCTGTGTTACCCTTCGCGATCCCGCAGCGGCCGTCATGCGGCGACGGCGGGACGTTGGCCCCACGCTAAGGGTTTTCCCGCATTTTTATCAGCAACGAACTGCGTTTGCAAGAAAATTAATTGATTTGTTTCATTATCCTCCTTTGGGGGAAACCCTAGAATTCCGGCATGAGTAGCCCCGTCCGGGCCTTCAATCGGCTTGGCGGCGCAAGAACGCAGGGATGTCCAGGTAATCCAAATCCGTGTCCAGGGCCGGCTCCGCCTGGGCGGCGGCCGCTGCAGCGAAGCCCTTGCGGTAGACGGCTGGTCGGTCCATCCCGCGGTAATCCGGGACGACAGCTTCCGACCGATCGCTCGTCACCAGCCGCATGGTCGGCTCATCCTTGCCCGCCTTGGCGGGCCGCCGCACACCCAAACCCGTGGCAACCACCGTCACCCGCAGCTCGTCTTCGAGCTCCGGATCGATGACGGTTCCGACCACCACAGTGGCATCGTCGTCTGCAAAGTCGCGGACGGTGTTGCCCACCTCGTCGAACTCCCCGATGGTCAGGCTCATTCCGGCGGTGATATTCACCAAAATGCCCTTCGCGCCGGCCAGGTCGATGTCCTCCAGGAGGGGGCTGTTGATCGCAGCCTGGGCGGCTTCGCGGGCCCGGTTTTCACCGGACGCGTTGCCGGTCCCCATCATCGCCGGTCCCATCTCCAACATCACCGTCTTGACGTCCGCGAAGTCCACGTTGATCAGACCGGGCCGGGTAATCAGCTCAGCGATTCCCTGGGTCGCGTGCAGCAGAACGTCGTTTGCCGCCTTGAAGGCATTCAGCAGGCTCATCTCCTTGCCCAGGACGGAGAGCAGCTTCTCGTTGGGGATAGTGATAAGGGAGTCCACGTGCTGGCCCAAGGCGGCAATGCCTGCTTCTGCGACCTTGAGACGCCGACCGCCCTCAAAGGGGAAAGGCTTGGTCACCACCGCCACTGTCAGAATGCCGAGCTCTTTGGCGACCTGGGCGACCACGGGCGCCGCACCGGTGCCCGTCCCGCCGCCCATGCCGGCGGTGATGAAGACCATGTCGGCCCCCTCGAGGGCGTCGTGGATGCGGTCGCGGTCCTCCATGGCCGACTGTTTGCCCACCTCGGGGTCCGCACCGGCACCGAGACCCTTCGTGATGCCGGAACCGAGCTGCAAAATGGTCTTGACGCTGCAATGCTTCAGGGCCTGAGCGTCCGTATTCGCGCAGATGAAGTCCACGCCTTCGATCGCCGACTGCACCATGTGGTTGACCGCATTGCCACCGCCGCCGCCCACACCGATCACCTTGATGACCGCACTCTGGGTCTGGGTATCCATCAGCTCGAACATGAGTTGTCTCCTCTTTCCTGCCTGATTGAACCTATAAGCACTGCCGCCAGGCGAGGCCCGACCGCACCCTCGCGATCCGTGACTGCTTACTCGATGAGGGAACAACGCTCCCCCGGGATTGCGGCGGCACCATCCCTAGCCATGCTGCACAGTCGCCGCTGGGGGCGGCTGGAAACCGAGCGCCGCAATGCTCGATTCCGATAGCGGGCCAATCTGACGGAAGGCCTCGCCCTAGCTCCTAGAAGTTGCCTTGAAACCAGCTCTTCATGCGCCCGAACACGGCCCTCAGGCCACGGGACTCCGACAGCTCGGGACGCTGCAAGAAGCGGTGTTGGTGCGCGTACATCAAGAGTCCCACCCCCGTGGAGTAGATCGGATCCCGGACCACCTCCTCCATGCCGGCAACATACTGGGGTACCCCGAGGCGCACCGGCATGTGGAAGACCTCTTCCGCCAAGTCGATCAGCCCCTCCATCTTGGCGCTGCCGCCGGTGAGCACGACGCCCCCGGCCACCAGGTCCTCGAAGCCGCTACGCCGCAGCTCAGCCTGGAGCAAGTTCAGCAGCTCCTCGTAACGGGGCTCGACGACCTCTGCCAGAGTCTGACGGGACAGGCGCCGGGCCGCCCGCTCGCCAATGCTTGGGACCTCGATGGTCTCTCCGCTACCCGCCAGCTGCGTCAGGGCACAGGCATACTGGATCTTGATCTGCTCGGCATACTGGGTGGGGGTGCGCAGGGCGACCGCGATGTCGTTGGTGACTTGGTCACCGGCGATCGGAATCACAGTGGTGTGCCGTATCGCCCCGTCGGTGAAGACCGCGAGGTCGGTCGTCCCGCCCCCGATGTCCACCAAGCAAACACCGAGCTCCTTCTCGTCTTCCCCGAGCACCGCGTAGCTGGAGCTCAACTGCTCCAGCACCATGTCGTCCACTTCGAGCCCGCAGCGGCGGATGCACTTGACGATGTTCTGGGCCGCGCTGACCGCGCCGGTCACCATGTGCACGCGGGCCTCCAGCCTTACCCCGCACATACCAATGGGCTCGCGGATACCCTCTTGGTCGTCGATGATGAACTCCTGGGGCAGGATATGGAGAATCTTCTGGTCGGCCGGGATCGCTACGGCGCGTGCGGCATCGATCACCCGGTCCACGTCCGCCTGGGTCACCTCGCGCTCTTTGATTGCGGTGATCCCGTGCGAGTTGAGGCTGCGGATGTGGCTGCCGGCGATGCCGGCGTGGACGGAGTGGATCTCGCAGCCCGCCATCAGCTCGGCCTCCTCCACCGCCCGCTGGATCGACTGCACGGTGGACTCGATGTCCACCACCACGCCCTTCTTGAGGCCGCGCGAGGGGTGTGTGCCGATGCCGATGATCTCGATTTGGCCGTCGGTCTTCACCTCCCCCACCAAGGCAGCAATCTTGGACGTACCTATGTCCAATCCGATCAAAAGACTCTTCTCGCCCCGTCTCGACATCCCCTTCCACTCCTAGAGTCTCCGCGCCTGGAGGCCGCGGTTAGAGGCAACCGAACTGCCGTTTATGACGGCCGCGCCGGCCGCCCCGCACTGGAAGAGCCCCCAGTCGCCCAGCGCACTGCAAGCCCGTTGCTGTAGCGCATGTCTATGCTTTCCGCTCGCCCAGCCGCCGCGACGATTGGGTAGGCATACAGAAATCGGGTGATCCGTTCCTCCAGCCCGGAGGTTCCGAGCCGAACCGTAAGCCCGCCTTCGAAGCCGAGGGTCCACGGCCCGCGGGCGTCCAGGGTCACCGCGTCCAGCGCCAGCCCTGCGGCCGCGCAGCGCGGCTTCAATTCCTCGAATTGGCGAACGACCGCGGCAGCCTGATCGTCCGGTCCAGCCAGCCGGGGAAGCTCGGCGGGCAGCTGCTCGGCGCGGGGTCGGAAGACGACACCTGCCGCAGTGACCAGCCCGTCCTTTCCCCATCGGGCGATCGGCTGACGCTCCGTGACATTGAGCTCCAGGCGGTCAGGCCACACCCGGCGCAGACTCGCCGAGCGCACCCATGGCATGGCTTGCACTGCCGCCTGCAGCTCGGTCAGGCTCTGGGTGAGGATGCCCCCGTCCAGGTAATGGAGCACCGTCTGCACCAGACGCTGCCGGGAGATGTGGCGCAGCTCCCCCTTGACAGTCACCACCCGCACCGGCAGGTGCCGAGGCTCCCACTGGAGCAAAAGGTATCCGCCGCCGATCATGAGTCCGATCAGCACGGCGGCGAAGGCCGCGCGAGTGAGGTTCCTGGTCACCCTGCGCCTCTCGGCGGAAACAGGCTCAGCTGTGGTCAAGGCTCGTCTCCAGGATGCGCCACACCAGCTCGTCGAAGTCGATGCCCCGGGCCCGCGCCGCCATAGGGACCAGGCTGTGGTCGGTCATACCTGGCACGGTGTTGACATCGAGGAGGCAGGGGGAGCCGGCGGCGTCGACGATGAAGTCGACGCGTCCCCAGCCGCTGGCCCCAACGGCCTCGAAGGCTGCGCAGGCAACAGCCTGCAGGCGTGCCTCCTCTTCCGCCCGGAGACCGCAGGGGCAGACGTAGCGGGTGGTCTCAGCGCTGTACTTGGCCTCGTAGTCGTAAAAGGCGCGGGGCGTCTCCAGGCGGATCAGAGGAAGCGCCTCCCCTTGCAGGATGGCGCAGGTGTACTCGGCACCGGCGATCCAACGCTCCGCGATTACCAGGTCGTCGTATGCAGCCGCTGCCCGCCAGGCCTGAGCCAGCTCCGCCGGATCATTTGCCCGCGCCATGCCGAAGCTGGAACCTTCGTGGGCGGGCTTTACCATCAACGGGAAGCCCACCGCCTCCGCCTTCTGGAGATCTGTCTCGCTGCGCAGCAAGGCGAATTGAGGTGTAGGCAGACCCCTTCCCTGCCAGGCGAGCTTGCAGCGGTACTTGTCCATGCCCAGCGCCGAGCCCAGGACACCGGATCCTGTGTGGGGAAAGCCGACGGTTTCCAGTGCCCCCTGGATTTGGCCATCTTCACCACCGCGCCCGTGCAGCATGATGAAGACACGGTCGAAACCGCCTGCGCGCAGCTGCTCCAGGATGGCAGCGTCCGGGTCCAACGGATGGACGTCCACACCCTGGCGCTGCAGGGCAGCGAGAACCGCGCTACCGCTCTTGAGGGAGATGGCCCGCTCCGCGGACTGCCCGCCGAGCAGCAGGGCCACCTTTCCGAACTTCTGAGCGCCTTCTCTCATCCCTTCAGTCCCCCACCCGGCGCACTTCGGGTATCAGCCGAATCCCGCTGCGGCGCTCCACCTCGGCCTGCACCCGCTCAATCAGCCGGGTAATGTCGGAGGCGGTCGCCGCTCCCGTGTTGATGATGAAATTCGCGTGCTTCTCGGAGAGCTGAGCGCCTCCGATGCGGAGGCCCTTGAGTCCCGCCGCCTCGATGAGACGGGCGGCATGGTCCCCCGGCGGATTACGGAAGACGGAGCCGCAGCTCGGCAGCCCGATCGGCTGGGTGCGGCCCCTGCGCTCGAGAAGCCCCCGGATGCGCTCGAGGCACGCCTTAGGGTCCCCCCGCCTGAGCTGCAGCTCCGCGCCAAGGAACCACTCCCCGCCGGGGATCTCGACGTGCCGGTAGCCGATATCGAACGCATCAGGGAGGCGCACGCGGATCTCGCCCCTGCGATCGATGGTGTGCACGCGATGGACCCGGTCCCAGGTCTCGCCACCGTGCGCTCCCGCGTTCATCGCAAGCGCTCCGCCGATGGTCCCCGGGATGCCTGCGAGAAACTCGGCACCGGCGAGCCCGAGCCGGGCCGCGAAGCGGGCCACCTTGGCGCAGGACACCCCCGCTTGCGCGCGCACACCTTGATCCCCAGCACGCTCGAGGCACGTCAGACATCCCTGAGTCTGAATGGCGGTGCCTGCAAACCCCGCGTCGCTGACTAGGAGGTTGCTCCCGAGGCCCAACCAGAGAAGCGGCTCATCCGGGTCCAGCTGACTCAGAAAGGCCGCGAGATCCGCCGTGTTGGCAGGTCGATAGAACGAACGGGCGGGGCCCCCGACCCGCCAGCTGGTATGGCGGGCCAGGGGCTCGTTGCTCCGAAGCTCGCCGCGGAGGGACACCGATCGCACCTCCACCTGTGTCATCGCGGCGCTCGGCCTTCGGCCGGAGACGGCCGCGAGCTCGCGCGCCGGGGCTCGGCCGGCCCCCGTAAGGGGACGGCCTGCTTGGGGACTCGACAGAAGCGCGTTCGCAGGCGCTCGCCGCAACCCATCTGCAGCTTCGGCATCTCCTGAATCATGGTTCGTCAGCCTCCCTCCAGCAGACTCGGCAACCGGGCCGCGAGGGCCCCGATGTCCCCGGCCCCGAGGGTGAGAACAAGGTCCCCGTCCTGGACCAGTTTGGTCAGGACCTGCGGGGCCTCCTCCAGGTCCTGGACAAACACCGGATCGACCTCCCCTCGCACGCGGATGGCCCGGCTGAGGGATCTGCCGTCCGCTCCGGGTATCGGAACCTCGCCGGCGGGGTAGACGTCGCACAGGACCAGGACATCCACGCTGGACAGGACCTTTACGAAGTCCTCGAATTGCTCCTGGGTGCGGGTATACCGGTGGGGCTGGAAGATGAGCACTATGCGCCTCCCGGGCCAACCGTGGCGAGCCGCCTCCAGAGTCGCTGCGAGCTCCCTGGGATGGTGGCCGTAGTCATCCACCAAGATCAGGCCCCGCCCCGCCCGGTCCGTCACCTCGCTCACCGCGAAACGCCGGCCGATTCCCTGAAACCCCTGGAGCGCCCGCCGCGTGGCAGACTCTTCCACACCGAGCTCGAGTCCAACGGCAATCGCCGCAAGGGCGTTCAGGACATTGTGGCGCCCTGCCAGGTTTAGCTCGATCGGCAGCGGCCCCGTCTGGCCCGGGTAACGGACCCGGAAGTGCATGCGCAGCCCCTCCTGTCGGATCTCCTCGGCCCGGACGTCCGCTTCCGGGCGGGTCCCGTAGGTGCGCACGGGGCGCGACAGCAGCGGCACCATCGCCCGGACCTCGTCGTCGTCGATGCAAAGCACAGCGAGACCGTAGAAGGGAAGGTGATGGAGGAACTCGATGAAGGTGCCGCGCAACCGGTTGAAGTCGTTCCCGTAGGTACGCATGTGATCGACATCGATGTTGGTCAGCACCGCCAGCATGGGCTGCAGGTACAGGAAGGAGGCATCGCTCTCGTCCGCCTCGGCGACCAGATATTGGCTGCTGCCGAGGCAGGCATTTGCGCCGGCGCTGTTCAGGCGCCCACCGATCACGAAGGTCGGGTCAAGCCCCCCCTCGGCAAGCACGCTGGTGACCAGGCTGGTGGTGGTGGTCTTGCCATGGGTGCCCGCGACCGCGACCCCGTAGTAGAACCGCATGAGCTCCGCCAGCATCTCCGCGCGTCGCACCACAGGGACCCGTTGCTCCCTGGCCGCCTTGATCTCCGGGTTCAGGTCGTCGACGGCGCTCGAGACCACCACCGCGTCCGCGCCCGCGGCCTGCTCGGCCCTGTGACCGACGGATACGGCGACGCCCAGGTCTTCCAGGCGTCGCGTGACGTCGCTCGGGCGCTTGTCCGAGCCGGAGACCTGGTACCCGAGGTTTGCCATCAGCTCCGCGATGCCGCTCATCCCGGCGCCGCCGATGCCAACGAAGTGCACGCGCCGAATGCGGCCCATGCGACTGGGGCTGTGAGGCCTGGCGCTCATGACCTCCCCACCTCCCAGCACGCCGCCGCGATCCGGGTCGCGGCATCCAGGCGGGCCATGGAGCGCGCCGATTGGGCCATCGCCACGAGCCTGGCGGGCGCCTTCAACAGCCCGGCGAGGAGGGCACCCAGCGCAGGTGCAGTCAGCTCCGACTGAGGGAGGAGACAAGCCGCATCCGCATCCACGAGATACCGGGCATTGCCCGTCTGATGGTCGTCTACCGCGTGGGGGTAAGGCACCAGCACCGAGCCAACCCCCGCCGCGGCGAGCTCTGAGACGGTGAGCGCACCTGCCCGGCACACGACCAGATCCGCCCAGGCGTACGCAGCGGCCATATCGTCGACGAAGGGCGTGACCCGTGCGTTGACCTCGACCTCCCGATAGGCCTCCCGCGCCGTCTCCAGGGTCAGCTGGCCGGCTTGGTGCAGGATCTCCGGGCGCAGCGCCTCCGGGAGGGTTGCCACCGCTTTCGCGACGGTCTCGTTGAGGACACGTGCCCCAAGGGACCCACCCAGGACGAGGAGCCGGCGCGAGCCAGACCGCCCGGCCATCCGTTCCTCCGGCGCGGGGAGGGCCGCAATCTCCGGGCGCACCGGGTTACCGCAGGCCACGGCCCGTCGGGACTGCGGGAAGCTGCCGGGGAAGGCCTCGAACACGCGGTCCGCGATCCGGGCGAGCCAGCGGTTGGTCAGACCCGGCACGCGGTTCTGCTCTTGAATCACCAGCGGCAGCCCCAGCAGACGCGCCACGAGACCGCCGGGGCCGGAGGCAAAGCCCCCCATCCCCAGCGCCACGCTGGGACGTCGCCTCCGCAATATCGCATGCGCTTGACGCAGGGCCACCAAGAGCCGCCAGGGTACCGTGAGCAGTGCCCGAGCACCCTTACCTCGTAGGCCCTCAATGGTGAGCCACTCAATCGGGATTCCATGCGCCGGGACAAGCCGCGCCTCCATGCCCTTGCGGGTGCCGATCCAGAAGACCTCCATCCCTTGCTCGCGCAGCAGGCTCGCTACCGCGAGGGCCGGAAAGACGTGTCCGCCCGTTCCCCCGGCCATGATCGCTACGCTCGCGCCCATACCGGGCCTCTGACACCCTTCACGTCCGGCGTCATGCCGCGCAGGTCCCTGTCGATGCGCAGCAGCAGGCCGATGGACATGCAGGCGACGATGAGGCTGTTACTGCCGTAGCTCATGAAGGGCAGCGTCAATCCCTTGGTGGGCAGGAGGCCCACGTTCACGCCCACGTTGACCAGTGCCTGCAGGCCGATACCGAGACCGAATCCGTGGGCAACGAAGGCGGCGAAGGGCCAACCGGCTTGGTGGGCGCGGGCCCCGATTTGAAAGGCGCGCCAAACAATGAAGGCGAACACCGCAACCACCGCGAGGGTGCCAAGCAGCCCAAATTCCTCGCCAATCACCGCCAGCAGAAAGTCGGTGTGGGCCTCGGGCAAGAAAAACTCCTTCTGAATCCCGTTGCCCAGCCCAACGCCGGTCCAGGACCCGCGGCCGAAGGCGATGAGGGCCTGCGCCAGCTGAAAGCCCGACTTGAAGGGGTCGTCGAACGGATTGAGGAAGGAAGAAACCCGCGCCAGGCGATAGGGCTCCAGGATCACCAAGAACGCCAGGGCCGAGGAGACCGCTCCCAGCAGCATCCCGAAGTGGAGCACTTGGACCCCTCCCAGGAAGAGGAGGCCAAGCACGGTCGCGAGCAGGATTGCCGTGGTGCCGAAGTCCGGCTGGGCCATGATCAGGCTGCTCGCGAGGACGGTCAGGGCCATCGGCTTCAGGAAGCCGGAGAGCCGACTGCTCACCTCCCGCTGCCGACGGACCAGATAGCCTGAGATGTAGATCACCGCGACGAACTTCATGAACTCCGACCCTTGGATGTTCAGGGGGCCGAGGTGAATCCAGCGCGTAGCCCCGTTCGCGGTACGGCTGAGGCCGGGGACCAGGACCAGAATGAGGAGGACAACGCCCATGAAGAAGAGGAATGTGCCCTTCTTCTCCCAGAAGTCCACGGACACCAGAAAGACGCCAACCGCTGCGGATAGGGAGAAAAAGAGGGCAACGCCGTCGCGAATGGCGAAATGGAAGGGGTCGCCATAGGTCCGATCGGCAATCGGCATGGAGGCGGAGCACACCATGACGAACCCGAATGCGAGCAGGAAGGCCACCCCCAGGAGTAGGGGATAGTCCGCATCGGGAAGTCGCTCCCGCCGACGCTGGCGGGGCCTGAGGGGTGCCTCGCCGCTCATCCGGGAAGCCTCTCCACGGCAGCGGCGAAGACCCGCCCGCGGTGCTCGTAGTTGTCGAACATGTCAAAGCTGGCGCAGGCAGGGGATAGGAGTACGCAGTCCCCCGGCTGTGCCGCGCTGCCGGCAAGACGCACCGCCTCGGCCATGTCTGATGCGTGAAGCAGGGGTACGCGGTCGCGCAGGGCGCGCTCGATCGTCGGGGCATCGCGGCCGATCAAGACCACCGCCCTCGCGAGCCGAGCCACCACCGGGGCCATGCCGGAGAAGTCGGCGCCCTTGCAGTCGCCGCCGGCGATCAGGACCGCCCGCGCCCGGGATCCTTCCGACACCAGGCCCTGCAGGGCGGCCATGGTGGCACCGGGGTTTGTCCCCTTGGAGTCGTCGTACCAGCTGAC
>JARRNE010000026.1:0-18956 GCA_037385305.1 Chromatiaceae bacterium
CGTTCCGTGCAGGCTCCACGGCGCCCTCCGTGGCGCCGAGGGTCCCGCCGGCCCGTACCCGACCCCCGTCTTAATTTTCAGCTGAGCCACGACGCTAATCGCCGCGCGGCAAGCGTCAGCCCGCCTGCGCGACAAAGCTTTCCACCGTGGCACGCACCTGTTCACCCACCGCCGAAACGCTCGCCCTCGCATCGATCACCCGGATGCGCTCCGGATAACGGGCCGCACGCTCCAGATAGGCTTGACGCACTGCCTCGAAGAAGCGGATGGTCTCGGACTCGAAGCGGTCGGGCGCGGACCGCTTGCCCGCCCGGCCAAGCCCGGCGGAGACATCCAGATCGAGCAGGATGGTCAGGTCCGGGCGCAGGCTTCCCTGGACATAGTCTTCGAGCAAGGCAATCCGATCGATATCGATTCCCCGCCCCCCGCCTTGATAGGCATAGGTGGCGTCCGTGAAACGATCGCAAACGACCCAGGTACCCTGGCGGAGAGCGGGTAGGATCGATTGGGCCAGATGCTCCGCGCGGGCGGCAAACATGAGCAGCAGCTCCGTATCTGCGGTCATCCCCCGGCTTTTCGGATCGAGCAACACCGATCGAATGCGCTCCGCAATGGCGGCGCCGCCAGGTTCCCGGGAAGTCATCACGGAGACACCCTGCCCCTCCAGACAGGCTCGAACCACTTCCAGCTGAGTCGACTTACCAGCCCCTTCGATACCCTCCAGCGTGATGAACCTAGACCGCATCGTCACCATAGGGGTTGGCTGTACGGCATCGGTGGGGACAGGCACTGTCTCGCATTGGTTGCCCTAACGGGCCCCGACCTGGTAGCGCCTCACCGCTGCATTCTGCTCTTCCAGCGTGGCCGAGAACTGATGAGTCCCGTCGCCCCGCGCGACGAAATACAGGCTGTCGCCTGGGGCCGGGTGCACGGCCGCATGGATGGACGCGCGGCTCGGCAGGGCAATGGGAGTCGGCGGAAGGCCGGCGTGCAGGTAAGTGTTGTACGGCGTGTTTTCCGCAAGATCCGCCTTGGTCAAGTCACCGTCGTAGGCGTTGCTCAATCCATAGATCACCGTAGGGTCGGCCTGCAGTCTCATGCCAAGCGCCAGCCGTCTCTCGAAGACGCCGGCGACGCGCGACCGTTCGGACGGCAGTGCAGTTTCTTTTTCGATGATGGAGGCCAGGATGAGCGCGTCGTCGGGCGATGACAGCGGTAAGCCTGGCACGCGCCCTGCCCATTCCTCCTCGAGGACAGCGGCCATGGTGCGATGGGCACGGCGTAGAATCTCGATGTCGGTCGTGCCCTTCGTGAAGTAGTAGGTATCGGGGAAGAAACGGCCCTCCGGCTTCTGCCCCGGGTCGCCGAGGCGCGCCATCAGCTCATCGCAAGAGACGCCTTCGAGCTTCTTCACGAACCGGTCGTCCACCTCGATGGCAGCGAATGCCTGCCGAAAGGTCCAGCCCTCGATGATGGTCACCGCGTGCTGGATCACCTTGCCGGAGACAAACAGGGCGATCAGCTGCCGCGGCGTGATCCCGGTGCGGACGGCGTACTCACCCGCCTGGATCTGCGATCCGTCGCCCGTGATTCGGGCGAGTGCGATGAAGAGATAGGCGTTACGTACGATCCCACGGGCGGCGAGATTCTCACTCAGCTCCCGCAGGGAGGTGCCGCGGGGGATCTCCACCACCACCGATTGCGTGTCGAGGTGGATGGGAGTGGAGGCGAAGTGTGAGTATTCCAGCCAAGCGCCACCACCAAGGACTGCGGCGATGACTATGGCCAGGAGTAAGAGCCGCATGGCTATCGTCGCTCCCGTATCCGCGGAACCGCTCCGCGCGGTCAGAGCCCTTCTCGGCGGCGACCACAGCCGCCGTCCGTTGAGACGTCGGGCCGGCCTTGGGCTCCTCCCAAATCAGAGCCGGCGGAAGATGAGAGTCCCGTTCGTCCCTCCGAAGCCAAAGGAGTTGCTGAGCGCCACGTCGATGCGCATCTCCCGGGCCTGGTTGGGAACGTAATCCAGGTCACACTCCGGATCAGGGGTCTCGTAGTTGACGGTGGGCGGTGCCACCTGGTCGCGGATCGCAAGCAGACTGAAGATCGCCTCTGCCCCACCGGCGGCGCCGAGCATGTGGCCCGTCATCGACTTGGTAGAGCTTACCGCCAGCTTGTTGGCGTGACCGCCGAAGGCCCTTTTGATCCCTATCGTCTCCGCAATGTCCCCGGCTGGCGTCGAGGTCCCGTGCGCATTGATGTAGTCGACCGAACCGGGGCTGAGCTCCGCGTCTTCCAGGGCCAAGACCATACAGTCCCTGGCCCCCTCCCCATTCTCCGATGGGGCGGTCATGTGATACGCGTCCGAGTTCATCCCGATGCCCACCAGCTCGGCATAGACGTTGGCGCCGCGGGCCTTCGCCATCTCGTACTCCTCGAGCACTACCACTCCCGCCCCGTCACTCAGGACGAAGCCGTCGCGGTCCTTATCGAAGGGGCGGCTGGCTCGCTCCGGCTCGTCGTTGCGGGTGGATAGCGCCCGCGCCGCGGCGAACCCGCCGAGTCCCACGGGGGATGTGGCCATCTCAGCACCGCCGGCGACCATCACATCTACGATGCCATGGCGAATCATGAGTGCCGCCTCGCCGATGTTGTGGGTTCCCGTACTGCAGGCGGAGACGATGGAGTAATTCGGTCCCTTGAGTCCGTACTTGATAGACAGATCTCCGGCAACCATGTTGACGATGTTGGCGGGAACAAAGAAGGGCGAGATCTTGCGTGGCCCCCCCTGGCGGTAGGCCTCGTAATTGTTCTCGATCCCCGTGATGCCTCCAATGCCTGAGCCGATCGCAACGCCGATGCGCTTGCAGTTCTCCTCGGTCACCTCCAGATGCGCATCCTCGATCGCCTGAGTTCCCGCAGCCAGCCCGTAGTGGATGAATTTGTCCATCTTCCGGACGTCTTTCTTGGGGATATATTTCTCCGGATCGAAGCCGTAGATCGGACCCCCGAACCTCGTTGAAAAAGGCTCGACATCGAAGTGGGTAATCGGCTTGATGCCGCTCTTGCCGGCAAGGATATTCTCCCACGCAGATTGCGTATCCAAACCCACGGGGGCAACGATCCCAACCCCGGTGATAACGACCCGTCTGCCAGACATGCGTTGCCCCTTGTGCTATTGCGCAACTGCCTGCGGCCTTGCCTCAACCGTCGCCGCGGCGACGGCCGCATCCTGGTGCTTGGGAAGCACCATCAACCCCGTCTTCCTGCGCCTATCGCCTTGCAAGGCACTGATTTCATTGCATCCGCCCTGCCAGTCGCCGAATAAGTCAGTGCGTACCTCGTGCAACGCCCGTCACCCAACATGCTCGTTGATGTAGTCGATCGCCTGCTTCACGGTGGTGATCTTCTCCGCATCTTCATCCGGTATCTCGGTCTCGAACTCCTCTTCCAAAGCCATCACCAGCTCGACGGTATCGAGGGAGTCGGCGCCCAAGTCGTCGACGAAGGATGCCTCCGGAGTAACCTCCTCCTCTTTGACACCCAACTGCTCCACCACGATCTTCCGAACTCGCTCTTCGACGCTGCTCATCTCGTTTGAATCCTCCGGATTAGACTGATGGCCCTGTGCCCCAGGACCGGCGGTATTCTATTAACAATCGGACAGGGATGAAAGGTAAACACATTCGTTTCCGGCTCCGTTAAGTTGCTGGAATATCGAAGCTTTTTTGCTGTCGTATCGGTGCGTTTGGGCTATCAGGCCAAGTACATTCCGCCGTTGACGTGGACAGTCTCACCCGTGATGTAGGTGGCCGCCGGCGAGGCGAGGAACGCCACCACGCTGGCAACCTCTTCCGGGTTTCCCAGGCGGCCAAGCGGAACACTGGCAAGCAAACGCTCGCGCTGTGCGTCATCTAGCGCCCGCGTCATATCCGTGTCGATGAAGCCGGGGGCGACGCAGTTGACCGTGATCTCGCGGGAGCCCACCTCCCGCGCCAGCGATTTGGTAAAGCCCACCATGCCGGCTTTGGCGGCCGCATAGTTCGTCTGCCCGGCGTTACCGCTCGCCCCGACCACCGAGGCGATATTGATGATGCGTCCGCGGCGTGCCTTCATCATAGCCCGTAAGCATGCCTTGCTCATGCGGTAGACCGAACTCAAGTTGGTGTCGATGACCGTCTCCCACTCGGCGTCCTTCATGCGCATCAGAAGGTTATCTCGGGTGATGCCGGCGTTGTTGACCAAGATCGTGGGTGCACCCAAGGCCTTGGAGACCTGCTCCAGAGCCGCCTCTACGGAGGCCGCATCCGTGACGTCCAGGACAATCCCCAGGCCGCGGAAGCCGCCTTCCTCCAGGGATGCCTGGACGCGCTCGGCACCTGCGTGCGTGGTGGCGCTGCCTGCCACCGCCGCGCCCGCCCCAGCCAAGGCCAGGGAGATGGACCGACCGATGCCCCGAGAGGCACCAGTCACGAGGGCGATCTCGCCGTCAAGCACCCCGCGTCACCTCCAACGCTCTGTCGAGGGATCTCGAATCAAACACTCCGATCGCCTCCAAGTTCTTGTCGATGCGCTTGACCAGGCCGGTCAGGACCTTCCCCGGACCAAGCTCCACCACAGCTCCCACCGCCTCGCTGGAGAGACGCTGAATGGTCTCCACCCAGCGGACAGGCTGACAAAGCTGTTGCACCAATAGGGCCCGAATTCGATCGGGGTCGGACGCCGTGTCAACCGATACATTATGCAGCACAGGCACGGAAGGGGGCCGGATGGTCGCCGCTGCGAGGCGTTCGCCGAGCCGCTCGGCCGCACTCCGCATCAGGGCACAGTGGACAGGGACGCTCACGGGCAGCACGATTGCCCGTTTCGCGCCTATGCGCTTTGCGATGCCGACGGCGCGGGATACGGCCTCCGCATGCCCTGCCACCACAACCTGTTCTGGGGCATTGAAGTTGACTGCCTCCACTACCTGACCTTCGGCAGCCTGGGCGCAGGCTGCGCGGACGTCTTCATCCGCCAGGCCAAGGACCGCCGCCACGGCCCCCGCCCCTTCAGGCACCGCGTCCTGCATCAGCCGCCCGCGTTCGGCCACCAGACGCACCCCGTCGGCAAAGCCGAGGGCGCCCGCGCAAACCAGCGCGCTGTACTCACCGAGGCTGTGGCCCGCCATCCACGCGGGCACCGTCCCGCCGCGCGCCTTCCACAGCCGCCAAGCTGCGACGCCGGCGGCGAGCATGGCCGGCTGGGTGTTCTGGGTGAGATCCAGCTCCTCCTTTGGCCCGGCGCTGACCAGCTTCCAGAGATCCACACCGAGGGCATCAGACGCCTCGGAGAAGCTCTCACGGACAACCGCGCTTCGGCTGGCGAGCTCGTCGAGCATACCAACCGACTGGGACCCTTGTCCCGGGAAAACGACTGCGAGCTTCGCCGTCATAGGGAGGGGTGGCGTCTCAGTACCGCAGCAATACCGAGCCCCAGGTAAATCCACCGCCGAAGGCCTCCATCAGGACGGTCTCGCCGCGGCGAATGCGCCCATCCCGCACCGCCGTGTCGAACGCAAGCGGAATCGATGCGCCGGAGGTATTGGCGTGCTCGCCGACCGTCACGACCACCTGGTCCATGGGAAGATTGAGCTTGCGAGCGGTCGCCTGGATGATCCGGATGTTCGCCTGGTGGGGAACGAGCCAGTTGATGTCCGATTTCTGCATGCCGTTGGCCTCCAGCGTCTCGTCGACGATGCGTCCCAGGGTCGTGACCGCCATCTTGAAGACCTCGTTACCCTTCATCTCCATGTAGGGATCGCCGTCGCCCGCGCCACCGCCGACACCCCTCGGAACCTGGAGCAGATCCTTGTAGGCCCCGTCCGCGTGAAGATGAGTGGAGATAATACCGGACTCCTTTCCGGCCGCCAGCACTACCGCGCCAGCGCCATCCCCAAATAAGACGCTCGTGGCCCGGTCCTGCCAGTTGAGGATACGGGACATAGTCTCCGCGCCCACCACGAGTGCGCGCCGGGCGCTGCCGGTCCGGACGAACTTGTCTGCGACGCTCAACGCATAGATGAAGCCCGTGCATACCGCTTGCACGTCGAAGGCCGCGCAGCCGTGGATGTCGAGGCGCTGCTGCAGCAGGCACGCGGTGCTCGGAAAGATCTGGTCAGGGGTTGTGGTCGCGACCACGATGAGGTCGACATCCGCCGGATCCGTCTCGGCCGCCTCCAGTGCCCGGCGGGCAGCCACCTCCGCGAGATCGCAACAGGACTCGCCGGGTGCCACGATGTGACGCTTGTGAATTCCGGTGCGCTCCCTGATCCATTCGTCCGACGTATCGACGATCTTCTCCAGGTCGAAGTTCGTCATGAGATTGGCCGGTAGGTAGCCGCCGGTGCCTATGATGCGGGAATGCGGGGTCACGCAGTCGCCCTTGTCCGCCCATCGCCCAGATGGTTCGCCACCTGCTGGGCAATTCGCTCCGGAATGTTGCAGTGGATCTCCTTCTGGGCGATGTGGATCGCATTCTCGAAGGCCAGCTCATCGGCCCCGCCGTGGCTCTTGATCACGATTCCCCGCAGGCCCAACAGGCTGGCACCGTTGTAGTGCCGCGGATCGAACCGCTTACGGAAATCTCGCAATATTGGGAGCGCCGCAAGCCCCGAGAGTCGGGTCAGCCAGGTGCGCCGGAAGCTCTGTGTCAAGAAGTGCCGGACCAGCCTCGCCACGCCCTCACTCGACTTCAATGCAACGTTTCCGACAAACCCGTCACTCACCACCACGTCCACGCCTCCGAGGTAGATGTCATCCCCTTCGACGTATCCGACGTAGTTAAGGCGGGTGGATGCGAGCAGCTCGTGGGCCTGTTTGACCTGCTCGTTGCCCTTGCTCTCTTCTTCCCCGATGTTCAGCAGGCCCACCTTCGGGGCACTGATGGCGTCCACCGCGCGCACCAGCTCGCTGCCCATCACCGCAAACTGGAACAGGTGCTCTGCCGTGCAATCCACGTTGGCCCCGAGGTCCAGCATGTAGGTCCGCCCGTCCACAGACGGCACGGCCGTGATGATCGCGGGACGGTCCACCTGGGGCAGCATCTTGAGGACAAAGCGTGCCGTAGCCATCAGCGCGCCCGTATTGCCTGCACTGACGCATGCGTTGGCCTCCCCGCTCTTCACGAGGTCAATGGCCACACGCATGGAGGAGTCTTTCTTGTTACGCAGGGCCTTCGAGGGGAGCTCGTCCATGGCCACCTCCTCGGATGCATGTCTCGTCTGCAGCCGATCACCGCAGTCCGGACCCTTCAGATGACTTCGGATGTCGCTCTCGTTACCCACCAGGATGAGCGCCGTGTCCTTAGTCCTGCGCAAGAACCGGACCGCCGCAGGCACCACGACTCCCGGACCGTGGTCACCACCCATCGCGTCCAGCGCGATCGTCAATCGCTGAGCCAAGGGCGTTCTTCCCTCGACGGTCAGGCTGGGGGTCGGCAAACCGTGCAGGGCTGGGATCAATCGCCCTTCTGGATTAGCTTACGGCCCCGGTAGAAGCCATCTGGGGATACATGGTGACGACGGTGCACCTCGCCGCTGGTCGCGTCCACTGCGAGCGCTGGGCCAGTCAGTGCATCGTGGGCACGGCGCATGCCTCGCTTGGACCGCGTCTTGCGATTTTGTTGAACTGCCACATTCGTTCTCCGATGAATTCGCCGACAGGACACGCCAAACCGATGGGCACGACCTGCGAGAACATTAAGTTAGGCTCCAGAGACCACGTCAACCGACGGAACCGGGATGGCGTTCCGGACTCTCCCTAGGGACGCTCGCCAGGCTTCAAGTTGGCAAGCACCGCGAATGGGTTTTCGCGGCCGCGCGGCGCCGGATGTTCCATCGCAACCGAGCAGGCCCCCGGTGCGTGCCTCGGTATCTGAGGCAGAGCGAGCAACAGCTCGTCCTCGATCAGCTCGGGCAGCCGCACCCGACCCTCCTCCGCCATCAGCGGATCGTACTGCTCCGGCAGCCGTCGCGCAGACACAAGATCGTCCACCACGGCGAGCAGGATACGGGCATCCACCTGCACGGCCACGGACTCGAGGCAACGCTGACACCGTGCCAGGAGAGTCGCCTCCACAACCGCCCGGACCACCGGGCGTCCTGCTTCGTCCCGAGAGAGGCAAAGCTGAAACGCCACCTCCCCCGACGCATCCGCGAGCAAGCCCGCCAAGCGCTCGAAACCTCTGATCGGCAGGTGCCCGCTGAACGCGGCGTTGCTGCCCGCTGCGCGCCACGGATCGATGAGGTGTGGCAACTCCGTGGACATAAGCATACAAGAATACTGGCCGTCTGCCGGACACGTCAACCGACCGGTGTCGCCTTCAGCCGCAGCCTTGGCGCCAGCCCAGACCCGATGCCCCAGCCCGAGCCCGCCTTGCGATCCGGCCGATTGCTCAAGAGGCGTCAAACGGGTGGCGCATGACGATCGTCTCGCTGCGGTCCGGCCCCGTCGAGATCAGATCGATGGGTAGCCCCGAGAGCTCCTCGACCTTGGCAAGGTAGCGCCGGGCGTTGTCCGGCAGCTCCCCGTACTCTTTCAGGCCGACGGTGGACGACTGCCAGCCGGGCAGGTCCATCAAAATCGGCCTGCAGCGTGCCAGCTCGTCCGTCGAGATCGGTGGCGAGCTGAGCCGCTTCCCATCGAGATCGTAGGCGGTGCAGATCTTCACCGTCTCCATCCCGTCCAGGACATCGAGCTTTGTGATGCACATTCCGCTGACGCTGCTGATGCGAAACGACCGGTTGAGCGCGACCATGTCCAGCCAGCCGCAGCGCCGCTTGCGACCCGTGGTGGCCCCGAACTCATGGCCGCGGGCACCGAGGTGATCTCCGTCCTGGTCGAAGAGCTCGGTGGGGAACGGGCCCGCCCCCACCCGCGTCGTGTATGCCTTCACGACACCGAGGATGAAGTCGAGGTCACGCGGCCCGACCCCGCTGCCGCTCGCAGCGCCTCCGGCGGTCGCCGTGGAGGAGGTGACAAAAGGGTAGGTCCCGTGGTCGATGTCGAGGAGTGCCCCCTGCGCGCCCTCGAACAGGACATTCCTGCCGTCCCTGCGCAGCTCGTGCAGTAGGGCCGGTACATCGGCGACCATCGGCCGTACCTCGTTGGCCTGGGCGAGGGCCTCCTCCAGCACCCTGGCGTAATCCACGCCTTCCGCTTTGAAATAGTGCTCGAGGGCAAAGTTGTGGTAGTCCACGACCTCGCGCAGCTTGGCCTTGAAGCCCTCCACATCCAGGAGGTCACCAAGACGCACTCCCCGCCGGGCGACCTTATCCTCGTACGCGGGGCCGATCCCACGTCCGGTGGTACCGATCGCGTTCTTGCCCCGGGCCTTCTCCCTGGCATGGTCCAGGGCAATGTGGCACGGAAGGATCAACGGACAGGATGCGCTGATTCGCAGCCGCTCCCGGGCCGGTACCCCTTTGGCCTCGAGGGCGGCGATCTCCTCGAGCAACGCACCCAGCGATAGTACGACGCCGTTGCCGATCAGGCATTGCACATCGGGGCGCAGGATACCCGAGGGGATGAGGTGCAGAATGGTCTTCTCGCCGTCGATCACCAGGGTATGTCCCGCGTTGTGACCGCCCTGGAAGCGCACCGCTGCAGACGCCTGATCGGTTAACAAATCGACGACTTTGCCCTTCCCCTCATCGCCCCATTGGGCTCCGATCACAACAACGTTCTTGCCCATGCCTATCATGCCCTTCTCATTTGGGTTTTCAGTCGTCCGGGGCCGGGACCAATACCCAGCGCGCTCCCTCCCGGCTCAACATGTCTGTGCATCCTAAGGCCCGGGCATGGTCGTTCCGCCCGGGTAGCTCCTGAACAACCCGGCGGCCGGCCGCGCGCAAGCGACTGATCTCCGCCTGGAGCGCCGGGTCAGCCGACCAGGGCGCCCAGACCCCGGCGACATCCCCGGTCCGCGCATCAAGAGCCGTGCCTAGGCGCAACAGCCCCTTCAGGTCGGAGCTGAAGCCAACGGCAGGCCGTGCGCGGCCGAAGACGCTTCCGATGTCGTCGTAGCGCCCCCCGCGGGCGATCTCCTGACCCCAGCCGGGGACGAATGCTGCGAACACGACGCCCGTCTTGTAGTGGTAGCCGCGCAGCTCCGCCAGGTCGAAATGTACCGGAACGTCCGGAAGCCAACCCTCAAGCTCCTCAGCGACCCGGCGCAGATAGCTCAGGGCCTCGCGCACGGACCGATCGGCGGGCAAGACCGCGAAAAATTCCGACATGGCCCAGGTCAAGGTAGGCGTCGGTTATCCGGCCCACACGCAGCGTTTCCGCGAGCAGCCGCAGGATCTCCACATCGCTTTCGGGTCCGGCGTGGCCGTAGATCTCCGCGCCGATCTGCAGTGGGCTCCGGGTCCCCGCGAACCCGTCTGAGCGGGTGTGCAGGACGGTGCCGAGGTAGCACAGCCGGGTAGGCACATCGCGACGCAGGTGATGGGCATCGATCCGCGCGACCTGCGGCGTCATATCCGCGCGCACCCCAAGGAGCCGGCCGCTCTCCTGGTCGGTCAGCTTGAAGGTCTCCAGGTCAAGGTCGTGGCCGGTCCCCGTGAGCAGGGACTCCAGGTAATCGATCAAAGGAGGGACGACCAGCTCGTAACCCCAGGTGCGGTACAGGTCCAGCAGATCTCTGCGCAGTCCCTCCATGGCCTGGGCCTGAGGCGGAAGGATCTCCTCGATGCCGGACGGCAGCAGCCACCGCTCTTCGTGCATGATCGCCGTTCAGTTGACGAGGTAGAGCAGAACAACCCCGGTGAGCATGCTCACCAGGCCGGCTGTGCGCAGGGAGCGGCTGTCCTGCTCCAGCACGAGCAGGAGGGTCCGGCGCAGGCTGTCAGGACTCAGGAACGGCCAGATCCCCTCGATCACGAACAGGAGCGCCAACGCGACCAGCAGATTGTGCCACATCCCTCAGTACCACCACGCGGGCGAACAGCAGCGAGAGACGGCGCCCGACACCGCTGTCGCCAAGCCTGCAACCGTACATGATCGCAGACGCCCCACCTGATGTCCATGCGCATGCCGGACGCGGAAGCGCACCCAGTCAGGTCGACTCAATGCGCCCCTTGGCCCTTAAAGAAGCGGAAGAATTCCGAGTCGGGCTGAAGCACCATCAGGTCGCCACCCTCGCCGAAGGCTGCCCGATACGCCCCCAGGCTGCGGTAAAACGAGTAGAAGGCCGCATTCTGCTGATAGGCATTTGCATAAATTTCCGCGGCCTTGGCGTCCCCCTCACCCCGAATTTGCTCGGCGTTCTTGTAGGCATTCGCCAGGATGACCGTACGTTGCCGATCCGCGTCGGCTCGGATGCGCTCTGCGGCCTCGGAACCCTTTGCCCTCAGGTCGCGCGCGACCCGCTCGCGCTCCGCCCGCATGCGCTGATAGACCGATTCACTGACCTCGGGGGGCAGATCGATCTTCTTGACGCGGACGTCGATGACTTTGACCCCAAGCTCTGCGGCATTGCGGTCCACAACCTTCGTCAGGTGCTCCATGATCTCCTGGCGCTCTTCGGATACCACCTCCTGGATGGTGCGCTTACCAAACTCGTTCCGCAAAGTCGTGTTGATGCGTTCGGAGAGCAGACGGGCCGTACGCGTGGCCGCGCCGCCGGTGGAGCGGAAGAACTGGCCGGGGCTCGAGATACGCCACTTCGCATAGTAGTCGACGATCACGTCCTTCTTTTCGATGGTCAGGAAGCGCTGGGGACGCACGTCCAAGGTCTGGATGCGACCGTCGAATTTCTTCACCTCGTTCAGGATCGGGACCATGAAGTGCAGGCCCGGCCTGTGCTCGGTGGAGACGATCTCCCCCAAACGTAGCTTGATCGCGACCTGCCATTGCTTCACCGTAAAGGTGGCCGCGTAAAGCACCAGGGCCAAGACGATGAGCCCAATGGCGATAACGGTCTTCGACTGGGCCATCAACGGGTCCTCCGCTCACGGATCACCTCGCGCTCCGGCCTGGGCCGTGACTCCCGGCCCAGCTGTGGGACCTCGCCGCTGCTCGGCCCTTCAACAGTGGGTGGGCTGTTACGTCGCTTCATCAGCTGGTCGAGCGGCAGATAGATCAGATTGTTGCCACCCTTCACGTCGACCAGCACCTTGTTGCTCTGTCCCAGGATCTTCTGCATGGTGTCGAGATACATGCGCGCCCTCGTCACGTCCGGAGCTTTCTCGTACTCCCGCAGAACGGCGACAAAGCGGGCGCTCTCACCCTCGGCATCTGCCACCACCTTGTCCCGATAGGCCTTCGCATCCGCCCCGACGCGAGCGGCCTCGCCGCGTGCCTGAGGCAACAGCGCGTTGGCATAGGCCTGGGCCTTGTTCTCCGTTCGCTCCTTGTCTTCACGGGCCTTGATGGCGTCGTCGAACGCCTCCTTCACCTGCTCCGGCGGCTTGGCGGGCTGCGTGTTGACCGAGGTGACCTCCAGTCCCGTCTTGTATCGGTTGATCAAGGCCTGCACCCGCTCCTGAATCTGTTGGGCGATGGCACCGCGGCCTTCCGTGAGGATGTAATCGAGCTTGCTGCCCCCGATCGTCTTGCGGACTACGGTTTCCGTGACATCCCGCAAGGTCTTGTCCGGGTTTTGATCCTGGAAGAGGTAGTCCGAGGCGTCCTGGATACGCGACTGGACCGTGAGCTCCACATCCACGATGTTCTCGTCCTGGGTGAGCATGGTCGCCTGATGAGTGAAAGAGGAGATCTCGTCGACGTCGACCTTCACCACCTCCTCGATCGGAAACGGGATATGCCAATGGGGGCCGGGCTCCGTGGTGGCCTCGTATGCACCGAAGCGCAGGACCACGCCCCGCTCGGCAGGCTCCACGATGTAGATGCCGGAGGCAAGCCAGACAATCAACAGCAAGGCCGCCCCGAGCCCAACGGCCCGGGTATTGAAGCCCCCGCCGGGGAGTCCCGGCTTTCCGCCGCCGCCTGGCTTCTTGCCTCCGAACAGTCCGCCGAGCCGCTCCTGGAGCTTGCGCACAATCTCATCCAGGTCCGGGTCCGTTGAAAATGCTCATTGTCCGGTCCTTGTCGACGCGCCCCGCCGCATTCTAGGAAGGCTCCCCGGATTCGGCAAACCCGCCAGGCCCCCGGTCCGGCCAACCATCCTACCCTCCGGCGCCGGCTGCCACCCTGCCGGGCTCCCGGGCGTGGAGACGCGTCTGCACCGATACGTCCTGGCTCAGGAGCCGCTCCAGCTTGTGCCGGGGCACCAGCACCTCCAGCTCCCATCCGCCTTCGCGGGTCGGCCTGTCGGAAACGACGCGGGCATTGGCAAAGAACCAAGCCCGGAGTCTGCCGTCCAGCGGACCGAGCGATACGCACTGACACAGATGGTCTGTCTGAAAGGACTCCGCCACGGCTGTCACTAGAGAGTCGACCCCCTCCTTTGTCGCCGCCGACAACCAGACCCGCTGCACCCGGCCCTGGGCGTCACGCTCGAGCTGCGGGCGAGCGCCCGGCACCAGGTCAATCTTATTGAACACCTGAATCTGGGGAATCTCTCCCGCGCCGATCTCGGACAACACCTCCTGTACGTCGCAGATCGACGCGGAACGCCTGGGGCTGGCGGCATCCACGACGTGCAGGAGTAAGTCCGCGGTGCGCGTCTCCTCCAGGGTGGAGCGGAACGCGGCCACGAGCTCGTGAGGCAGGTGATTGATAAAACCGACCGTATCCGCCAAGATCACGGAGTCACCTCCTGAGAGCGGCAGCCGTCTCAGGGTCGGGTCGAGGGTCGCAAAGAGCTTATCCGCCTGATACACGGCGGATTGCGTCAGGCGATTGAACAGCGTCGACTTGCCGGCGTTCGTATAGCCCACGAGCGACACGGCGGGCAACTCCGCCCGGCTGCGCGCCTGCCTTCCCTGCGAGCGTTGGGCTGCGATGCGCTCGAGCCGCCGGCTGATCACGGCAATGCGCTTCCCCATCAACCGACGATCCACCTCCAGCTGGGTTTCCCCCGGGCCGCGCAGCCCGATGCCCCCCTTTTGCCGCTCCAGGTGCGTCCAGCCGCGTACCAGCCGGGTCGACAGGTGGCGCAGCTGGGCCAGCTCCACCTGCAGCTTGCCCTCGAAGGAGCGCGCCCGCTGGGCGAAGATGTCAAGGATCAGACCGGTGCGGTCCACCACCCGACCTTGGAGGTGGCGCTCGAGGTTGCGCTGCTGGGCCGCTGATAGGGGATGGTCGAAGATGACCAGGTCCGCATGTTCCGCCGCGCTCAGCCCCTTCAGCTCCTCCGCCTTGCCCGAGCCAACGAACAGCCGGGCGTCTGGAACTGTGCGGGACCCGCCCACCAAACCCACCACCCGGGCACCTGCGGCCTTCGCAAGCTGGCGGAACTCGTCCAGCTCGGCTGCGTCGGTGTCGGCGCCAAAATCGAGGTGAACGAGGACGGCCCTCTCCCCTGCGCTTGGACGCTCAAACATGTGCGCCGGCGACGGTGTCCTCGTAGCTTCGGGGAATTGGCTTCACTTCGGGGTGGACCGGTCGCGACGGATGGTCGCGACCATTGCCTCAGACGTTCCCAGGCTCCGGCTGGCCCTCGACGCTCGGAACCGAAAGCTTGACGTTGCGGGAGGGGACGACCGTTGAGATCGCGTGCTTGTAAATCATCTGACTGACATTGTTCCTCAGAAGAACAACGAACTGGTCAAACGACTCGATCTGCCCCTGGAGCTTGATTCCGTTCACCAGGAAAATCGAGACGGGCACGCGCTCCTTACGCAGCGCGTTGAGAAACGGGTCTTGTAGGCTCTGCCCCTTGGACATGGGTTATCTCCTTGTTTTATAAGTAGGGACCCGGATCGGACACGAGGTGCCGCCACGCCGGCGCCGACAATGAAATGATAGCGTAGCATAGCCCCCGGTTGATTTCGCCTGAGTCATCGGCACGCCGCCTCGATAAGGTCAAGGGCCTGGGCCAAGGACGCTTCGCTCGCGGGAAGCCAGACGCAGTGCTCGGCACGAAGCCAAGTCATCTGACGCTTGGACAGCTGTCTCGCGGCAATGATGCCGCGCTGCACCATCGCGTCGTACGTATAGGCCCCCAAGAGGTATTTCAACATCTGCCGGTAGCCCACCGACCGCATCGAGGGCATGTCGGGGGTCAGGCCGCCGCGGGCCCACAGGGCACGGACCTCCTGCTCGAACCCCAGGTCCAGCATGCGCAGGAACCGCTGCTCAATGCGGCGGTGCAGGACCGTCCGATCGCTTGGCCCGTAGGCGAGCTTGAGCAGGCGGAAGGGAAGCTCCGGCTGCTCGCCACCTTGGTCCAGGAGCTCGCTCATCGGAGCGCCCGTCACCAGGTAGACCTCAAGCGCCCGCTGAATGCGCTGGGGGTCCCGGGGATGGATCCGCCGGGCCGAGACCGGATCCACCGCGGCAAGCCGCCGGTGGAGCGCTTCCCAGCCAAGCTCCATTGCCTCCCGGTTGATCTGCCCCCGCAGATCCGCATTTGCGCTCGGCAGGATCGAGAGCCCCCTGCTCAGCGCCCGAAAATAGAGCATTGTACCCCCCACCAGCAGCGGGATTCGGCCCGCCCCGGCGATCGCCGCCATCTCCCGCAAGGCATCTGCACGAAACCGGGCCGCAGAGTAGGCATCGGTGGGATCACAGATGTCGATCAGCCTGTGGGGCGCGCGGGCGAGGACCTCCGGCCCCGGTTTTGCCGTGCCTATGTCCATCCCCCGATAGACGAGGGCAGAGTCCACGCTAACAATGTCGCACGGCAGGCGCGAGACGATCTCCACCGCGAGCTCCGTCTTGCCTGCGGCGGTCGGCCCCATCAGCAGAACGGCGAGCGGGCGCCGGTCCGGACTCGGCGAGCCCATACCTGCGGCAGGCGCCTCAGCGCCCCCGCATGAACAGACGGTCAAGCTCCCACTGCGAGAGCCTGACCCAGGTCGGACGACCGTGGTTGCACTGATCGGCGCGCTCAGTCTCCTCCATCGCCCGCAGCAAGGCGTTCATCTCCTCCAGGCTCAGGCGCCGATTGGCCCGTACGGACCCGTGGCAGGCCATGGTTGCCAGGGCGGCGTTCATTTCCTCCCGCAGGCGCTCACTGGTACCGTGCGCCACGAGATCGGCCAGCAGGTCGCGCAACAGCCTCTCCGCATCCGCATCCTTGAGCAACGCCGGCACCTCGCGGACCACCAGGCTCTCGCCCCCTACCCGGTCCACCGTGAGGCCGAGGGCCTTGAAGACCTCTTCGCTGGCCTCCGCGAGATCCGCCTCCCGGGGGCTCACCCGCACGACGATAGGCACCAGCAGGGGCTGGCTGTGCATGGCACCCGAGGCCCACGCCCGCTTGAGGCGCTCGTAGCGGATCCGCTCGTGGGCGGCGTGCATGTCCACGATCACCAGGCCATCCGACGCCTGGGCCAGCACGTAGGCGCCCGCGAGCTGGCCGATGGCGAAGCCGAGCGGGGGGGCGGGCGCGCTCGCTGGCTCTTCGGAGGTTACCCGGTTCACCGCCTTCGCGGGATCCGTCGGACGCTGCGCCTCCACGGTGAAGTCGTATGCCGTCCCCCGATCGGCGATGCGCAGAGGCATGGACTGGTGAGGCCGACCGCACGAACGCACTGGGGGCGCCCCCGCGGGGGCGGCCAGGGGTGGTGGGTGGGACTCCGCAAGGCTTACCGAGCCCGCGGCGGCACCCAGCGCCACGCGGCGGCTGAGTGCTCGGAAAATGAAATCATGGACCTGACGGGCCTCCCGAAAGCGCACCTCGTGTTTGGCCGGGTGGACGTTGACATCCACCTGGATGGGCGGAAGCTCCAGATAAAGCACGTAGGCAGGATGGCGCCCATGGTGAAGCACATCCTGGTAGGCCTGGCGCACCGCGTGGGTGACCAGCTTGTCGCGCACCATGCGCCCGTTGACGTAAAAGAACTGCAGGTCCGGCTGGGTCCGGGAGAAGGCGGGGCTCGCGATCCATCCCCGCAACCGCAGCCCCACAGCATCGCCCTCTATCTCCAAGCAATGGTCCAGGAAGGCCGCGCCCAACAGCTCCCTCAGGCGCTGGACCGGGCAACCCGCATCCCGGTCCCCCCCGGGGACGTCGAGCACACCCCGGCCGTTATGCGCCAGCCGAAACGCAACCCCGCCGTGTGCCAGGGCCATTCGGCGCACCACCTGCACCAGGTGCGCAAGTTCGGTCTTTTCGGAACGCAGGAACTTGCGCCGTGCGGGCGTGTTGTAGAACAGATCCCACATCTCCACTGTCGTCCCCACGGGGTGCGCGGCGGGTACCGGCCCCCCCGCCCGCTCCCCGCCGCCGCGAAGGCGCCAGCCGTGCGACTCATCCCTGGACCTGGAAACAATCTCCAAGCGGGAAACCGAGGCAATGGCCGGGAGCGCCTCACCCCGGAACCCCAGGGTAGCGACCGACTCCAGGTCCGTCAGGGCCGAGATCTTGCTTGTGGCGTGCCGGGTCAGGGCCATGGCCAGGTCCTCCCGCCCGATCCCGGTGCCGTTGTCGCGCACGCGCAGCAACTTGACGCCGCCCTGCTCCACTTCGATGTCGAGGCGGTCGGCGCCCGCGTCCAGGCTGTTCTCGAGCAGCTCTTTGGCGACCGAGGCGGGCCGCTCTACGACCTCGCCTGCAGCAATCTGGCTAACGAGCTCGGAGGGGAGGAGATGGATCCGGTTGAACATACCGGAATGGAATCAGAAACGCCCCAACCCTTCAACTGAACGAGGAGGCCGAAGAATGGCTTCCGATCCGCTGTCAGCTCCCGGGAATGGTCAGCACCTGCCCCGCCTGGATCGCATCGCCTTGGATGCCGTTGGCGGAGCGTAGGGAGTCGAGGCTCACGTCATACTCTTTCGCGATGGCGGCAAGGGTCTCGCCGCGATTGATCACGTGCCGGCGATGCGCCTCTCTGGCAGCCAGGATGGTTCCGGGCGGGGGGAAGCTCTCAAAATAGCTCTTGACGCCGTGGAGGATCGCTTCAGCGATCGTCTTTTGGTAGGCCCGCGAGCGCAGCCGCCGCTCGTCCGCCCGATTCGAGAGGTAGGCGGTCTCGATCAGCATGGAGGGGATGTCCGGCGCCTTCAGAACCACAAACCCCGCCTTCTGGATGCGTGTCTTGTGCATGTCCCCCAGGTGCTCGAGGCTCGCGAGCATCTTGCGGGCGGCCAGGACGCTGTGCTCCATGGTTGCGCTCTGCGTCATGTCCAGAAGGACGCTTGCCAACTCGTCCTTGCCGTCGGTGAGATCGATGCCCCCAATCAGGTCCGCGCTGTTCTCTTTGTCCGCTAGCAACTTCGCCGCCTCGCTGCTGGCGCCCCGGAGCGACAGGGTATATACGGTGGCGCCGTTCACCCTGGGGTCGTCGCAGGAATCCGCGTGGATGGAAATGAAGAGGTCCGCCCTATGTTTTCTCGCCAGCACAATCCGCTCGCGCAGACCGACATAGTAATCACCGTCCCGGGTCAGAAAGGGGCGCATCCCCGGTTCCCGCTTCATAAGGTGCGCCAGCTTCCGCGCGATCGCGAGGGTGATCTGCTTCTCTTGTGTCCCGTCGGGCCCGGTGGTCCCCGGGTCCTCTCCGCCATGGCCAGCGTCTATCGCGACCGTCGCGGCACGCAGCTTCTTGGAGGATCGATCGGCGACACGGTGGGGGGAGCCCGCCGGACCCGCACGACCGCCGCCCGCCCCCGAGGGACTGAGGTCCACGACCAGGCGGTAGCCGTAGCGGTCGTTTGGGCGCAGCAAAAAGCTCTTGACTCGCGCCGCCTCCTTCAAATCCAGCACGACGCGAAGATCGTCCCCGGCCCGGATCCCGCTGCGTATGCCGGAAAGGAGTCGGTCGCTTGACTCGACAATGGGTAGCTTTCCGGTGAGGCGCGCGTTAGGGATGTCGATAACGACCCGCGGTGGGTTGTCCAGCGTAA
>JARRNE010000027.1:0-10126 GCA_037385305.1 Chromatiaceae bacterium
CCTCCGTGGCGCCGACGGTCCTGCCGACCCGCACCCGACCCGTCGATAGATCTCGCAGCTGAGCCACAGTGCTAATCACCTCGCGCAGTGCCAAGACTAACGCCGACGGATCAGCGTCCCAACCCCTTGGTCAGTGAACAAGTCCAGCATGACCGCGTGCTCCAGCCGGCCGTCCAGGATATGCGCGGAGCGAACGCCCGCGTGGACGGCCTCTACGGCACACCGGATCTTTGGCAACATGCCACCTTTGATGACTCCCTGGCGAACCAGCTCCTCGACGCTGCCCACGTCCAGCTCACCGATCAGTTGACCCGAGGCATCCAGGAGGCCAGCTGTATTGGTCAGGAGGAGCAGCTTTTCGGCCCCCAGAACTTCGGCCACCCGTCCTGCAACCAGGTCCGCGTTGATATTGTACGAGTGACCATCGTCACCGACTCCGATGGGCGCGATGACTGGAATGAAGTCACCCCCGACAAGCATGTTCACGACGCTGACATCGATACTCTCCACCTGGCCCACATGCCCGAGGTCAATGATCTCGGGCTCGTCAAGCTCGGGGGCATCGCGCCGCAACAGGAGCTTACGTGCCCGAATGAGATCCCCATCCTTGCCGGTCAAGCCCACCGCCGACCCGCCGTGGCGGTTAATCAGATTGACGATCTCCTTATTTACTAGACCGCCCAGGACCATTTCCACAACGTCCATTGTCTCGCTGTCAGTGACGCGCATTCCGTCCACGAACTCGCTGGCCTTGCCCAACCGCTCGAGCAGAAGCCCGATCTGTGGGCCGCCCCCGTGAACCACGACCGGGTTGATCCCGACCAGCTTCATAAGCACCAGATCCCGGGCAAAACCGTGCTTCAGGGACTGCTCGACCATGGCGTTCCCGCCATACTTGATGACCATCGTCTTCCCGCGGAAGCGCTGGATGTAAGGCAGCGCCTCGATCAACACATGGGCAATGCCCTGTGCCCGCTCAGTCGCAAGTGTCATGTCGGTTCCTGACCTCGTTGCTCACGGCCATGGCGCCAGCGCCACCCGGGAGAATATAAGTCGCTGCCACCATAGCCGTCTCCCTCACCCCGGCTCTCTCCCAGTCAGCGAAGGGGACTTGGAGCGCCCTGCGCGCGACCTTCGGTAACCCTGTCAGAAAGGCAACGCGAGATCGGGGGCTGCCCGAACCATCAGGCGCCGGAAGAGATCCTTGATTTGATTCAGGGCGGGCTCGTCGTCCCCCTCGAACCGAAACACAAGGCCGGGCTGCGTATTGGATGCCCGCACCAGGCCCCATCCGCGATCGGAATCGGCCCGCAGGCCGTCGATGGTCTGAACGCCCACTCCCTCGAGGCGATCAGCGTACTCCAGGACCGCTTCCATGATACGGTCGGCCTCGCCCTCGGCCAGGGACAGGAAGATCTGGGGGGTGGAGATGGCATCCGGGAGGGCGGCGAAGACCTCGGCACTCGGACGCGGGTCGAGCGCGAGTACTTCAAGCAGGCGGGCGCCGGCATAGATGGCGTCATCGAACCCGTACCAACGCTCGCGGAACATGATGTGACCCGTCCACTCGCCGGCGAGCACACCGCCGGTCTCCAGCAGCTTGGCCTTGACAGGTGAATGTCCGGACCTCCACATCACGGGCCGACCTCCGTTCTTCAGGATCTGGCCCGCCAGGTGATGGGTGCACTTCACGTCGAAGACCACATCGGTTCCCGGGTGGCGCGAGAGGACGTCGGCGGCCAGGAGCATCAGGAGGCGGTCGGTCCATATGATCTTCCCCGAAGAATCCACCACGCCGAGGCGGTCCCCGTCCGTGTCGAAGGCCAGCCCGAGGTCAGCCTTCTCCTCGACGACCCGCTGCTGCAGGGCCTCGAGGCCCGCAGGGTTGGCCGGATCGGGGACCTTTCCGCCGGGGAACCCGGCAGCGGGATCACAGTCGATCGGGACGACCTCACAGCCGAGGTTTCGGTACAACCGTGGGGCAAGCACAGATGCAGCACCGTTGCCGCAGTCGACCACCACCTTCATCGTATATGCGACGGCGACGTCCTTCTCCACCCGGTCCATGTAGCTGACGGTTAGGTCCGCCTCTTGCTGGGCGCCGTCGCCCCGAGAGAAGCGGCCAGTCAGGATGCGATCGCGCAAGGCCCGAATGTCGTCGCTCTCCAGGGCATTGCCACCAATCACCACCTTGAGGCCGTTGTAGTCCGGGGGATTGTGGCTGCCGGTGACCATCGCACCCGATGCCAGCCCCTGATAACAGCTCGCGAAGTAGAGCAGGGGCGTAGGTGCAACTCCGAGGTCGACCACGTCTTGCCCGCTGGCCCGCAGCCCTTCGGCGAGGGCCTGCGACAACTCCAGACTCGAAGACCTCGTATCCCGCGCAATCGTCACGGTCTGATCGCCCGCCTCGCCCGCAGCCGTGCCCACGGCGCAGCCGATTGCCCTCATCAGCGCAGGTGTGAGACCTCCCTTCCCCACCACCCCGCGAATATCGTACGCGCGAAAGACTGCGGCAGGCACGTCAGACGGGGCCAGGCGCGGGAGATCCTTGGGTGCCGGCGCGGCTTTGGCCTGCGGCGGTGTTGGTCGAGAAGCAGCCGCTGCCGCTGGTGCCGCCCGCCTCTCCGGCGTCGCCGGGCCAGGTTCGACACCCTCCCGAGCCTTGGCTGCTCGCGGCACCGCCGGCAGGGACTCGCGGTCGGCGGCGACGGCATCGCTTGCGGCGCGGGCCAGCTCACCCGGTTGCAGATCATGGAGCAGGCGTCTGAGCATCTCCAGGACCGGGCGCGTCTCCGCCAAACGACAATCTGGATCCCTCAAGGGGCGCCGGGCTGCCGCATCCTCGGTCAAGGCGACGACTGCCGCCTGGTCGGAGGCGACAGCCTTCCTGAGTGCCATCCAGGCGAGCCCCAGGACGGCGGCGATCAAAGCCAAGGTCAAGGCATACCCGATCCCCGCGTACGCCAGGCGAGTCGCCGGAGGAAAGGCCGCGGCGGGGACCCACCCCGCAACGCGCAGCCGGGTGTGGGGAACGGCTTTCGTGACGTCCGGAACCGGGGCCGATGCCGCCCCCCCATGCTCCGGATCGATGGTTACCGCCAGGTGGTCCACCACCTGCTGGAACCCCAACCGGCCGGCGGCGGGATCATGGGACGGGAGGGCGGGCAGCCATGACAACGGTAGGGCCACGTATAAGGCACCCAATGCGGAGGTGCCGGCCTCGTCCAAAACGGGGCCGGCAATGGCCACGCGGACATCACGATAGCCGAGCCGGTGAACCTCGAGTTCCGTGACCTTGCGCCGCTGCTCCGCCTGATGCACAAGGTCCAGGCCGGCGTAGCTGAGGGTATCCATTCTCGCGTCGACCGCCCCGTAGCCGGTGGGCAGCAGCCGGATGCCTATCGCTTGGGGCAGCTGAGCGGTCAGCGTTTGCGCGGCGGCGCGAAGGGCCTCTGGTTTGCTGCTGCGCAGGGCAGCCCGTAGCGCGGGGTCCGTGGTCCATGCGTCCATCCGCTCCCGCAGCCCCGCCACGCGACGCCCCAGATTGGTCACAACGATCTCGCTCGCGTCGCCCAGGGCCTGCCTCCTGTCGGCGTGCTCCTCCGCCGTCCACGCACGGAGCACCCCGAGCGTCGCCAGCAGAAGGATCAGCGCAATGCCCAGGAAGGCGCTTAACCAAAAAGATGCCAACGAGCGCGGTCTTGCACGGACGCGGCCCTGCTCGCCTCTCTCCTGCGCTGCAGCCGCTTGAGACCCGTTAACAGGTCGTTGCGGAATCTTGGCTCCTCGCACTCCCACCCTCCTAGACCGATTGAAGGCATCCGGACGTGGAATACGATTCAACGCCGCCCGGTGTGGCCAAAGCCACCGGCACCGCGGCCGGAGCCAGCAAACTCGGTAACCAGCTGGAGCCGGGCCCGCAATACCGGAACCAGCATCAGCTGCGCGATTCGCTCTCCGACATCAATTCGGAAACGCTCGCGGCCGCGATTCCAACAGGACACGAAAAGCTGCCCCTCGTAATCGGAATCGATGAGCCCTACGAGGTTTCCCAAAACGATACCGTGCTTGTGGCCGAGGCCCGAGCGAGGCAAGACAAGCGCAGCCACACCAGGCTCCCCGATATGGATCGCCATCCCGGTGGGTAGGAGCTCACTAGCGCCGGGTGACAAATCCAGGGGCTCCGCGATCATCGCACGCAGATCAAGCCCTGCCGAGCCGTCCGTGGCATAGGTCGGTAGCGGATAATCCCGACCCAATCGGGGATCAAGGACCTGGACTTGCAGTGTGTGCACGATAACGCTCCACAATGAGACCCACCAAGGCATCACCCAGCCGGGTCTTCGGAATCAACGGAAACGATTGGTGGCCACTAGGCCACAGGACCCACAGGGCATTCTTTTCCCTCTCGAACCCACCGGTCTCTCCGGCCACCAGATTGGCTGCAATCATGTCGAGACCTTTCGCTGCGAGCTTCTGACGCGCATGCTCCTCCAGCCGCTCGGTCTCGGCGGCGAAACCGACGATAAAGGGGCGCTGCGGAAGCGAGGAAACCCTCGCCACTATGTCCGGGTTGCGTACTAGGCGCAAGGTCAACTCGGCGGCGTCCTTCTTGAGCTTATGATTGACGGAGACCGCAGGTCGATAGTCCGCCACCGCAGCCGCGGCTACGAAGATGTCACATCCCTGCACCTGCGCCATCACCGCCGCTTCCATCTCGAGGGCGGACTCCACGGGCACCAGCCGCACGTTCGCAGGGGCCGACAAGGCAGTGGGGCCGCTGACGAGCACGACCTTAGCCCCGCGCTCGGCAAAGGCTCCGGCAATCGCGTAGCCCATGCGCCCCGAGCTCCGGTTCCCAATGAAACGCACGGGGTCCACCGCCTCCCGGGTGGGACCTGCGGTAACCATCACCTGCTTGCCGTCCAGCTCGCGAGCTGTGTGAATGCCAAGACAACGGAGGATCTCCGCCGGCTCCAACATCCGGCCTGGCCCCATCTCGCCGCAGGCCTGGGTCCCGTCCGCAGGGCCCAGGATACTTACGCCACGCTGGCGCAGCAGGTTCACGTTGGCCTGGGTTGCCGGGTGCAGCCACATGCCCCGATTCATTGCCGGCACCACTGCGAGCGGCGCGCTGGTGGCCAAAATCAACGTCGTCAGCAGATCATCGGCGAAGCCCGCCGCGAGACGCGCAATCAGGTCTGCGGTGGCGGGCGCCACCAGCACCCGCTCTGCCCAACGGGCAAGCTCGATGTGGCCCATTCCTGCTTCGGCGCGGGGATCCATGAGGTCCGTGCGCACCTCGTTGCCCGACAGGGACTGCAGGGTGAGAGGTCCCACAAAATGGGTTGCAGCGCGCGTCATGACGACCCGCACGTCTGCGCCGGCGCCCCGCAGAAGGCGGACGAGCTCGGCCGCCTTATAGGCCGCTATGCCTCCACTGACGCCGAGCAACACGCGGGGGGGCATCTTCAGCGAATCACCAACGGGACCAGGTAACGAGCGAATCGATTGGCATTGACAATTCATTCTAACTCAACCACACGACTTTGATCCCCGCGCGCCGATTTGGTCGGCTCCTCAGCTTGTCGTACCCTTTTGCGTGAGGGCACGCAAGGCATTGGCTAACTCGGAAACCGGCCGCGCGCATACGACGCAATAAAGGCATTGCAGGGGTGCCACCTCATGGTCGCCTGTAAAGCTAGGGTAAAGCACGCCTCGACCCTCCCGATCATCCAACCTCATACGTTTCTCGCCTCGGCGACCAACGCAGACAAGCGGGGTGGCCTGGCGCTTCCCAAGGGGCTCGTCGAATGAGTATCACTGAATGGCCCGAGGACGAGCGTCCTCGCGAGAAGCTGCTGGAGCGGGGCGCAGCTGCGCTGACCGATGCGGAGCTCTTGGCAATCTTTCTCCGCACTGGGGTTCCCGGAAAGAGCGCTGTGGACTTGGCGCGGGATCTTCTGATCGAGTTCAGGGGGCTGAAGCGCCTTCTCGGCGCCGACGAACGCAGCTTTTGCCAAGCCAAGGGATTGGGACGGGCGAAATATGCCCAGCTGCGAGCGGTGGTGGAGATGAGTCGGCGCTACCTGCTGGAAGAGGCAAAGGACCGTGACCTGCTGACCAGCCCGGACGCTGCGCGCGATTACCTCAAATCGCGCCTGGCAGGGTACCCCCACGAGGTCTTCGCCTGCCTCTTTCTGGACAACCGCCATCGGCTCATCGAGTACGAGGAGCTATTTCGCGGAACGATCGACGGGGCTAGCGTCCACCCCCGCGAAGTCGTGCGGCGTGCCCTGCGGGCGAATGCGGCGGCGGTCATCTTCGCGCACAATCATCCGTCCGGGGTCGCCGAGCCGAGCCAGTCAGACCTCAGAATCACACAGCGGCTCAAAGACGCCCTTAGCCTTGTCGACGTGCGGGTCCTCGACCACGTGATCATCGGCGACGGCCAGGGCACTTCCCTGGCCGAGCGAGGACTTGTCTGACGGGCTTGCTTCCTCCCTCCCCTCACAACCCCCCGCGCCGCTATAGAAGAGCGCGTCGTCCGGTGTCGGGCGGCCAGCCTTGGCGGCGAAGGAGGGTTCGGGCGCTTGCGTAGCGTTTGGATCTCCGATATGTTGGCGAGTCTATCTTTTCGGCCAACGGACCCAAGACATCTCAGGAGACGCGCCATGTCAAGAGTATGTCAGGTAACCGGCAAGCGGCCCGTTACCGGTTGCAACGTCTCCCATGCCCACAACAAGACCAAGCGGCGCTTCCTGCCGAACCTGCATTACCACCGCTTTTGGGTAGAGAGTGAGAAGCGTTGGGTGCGCCTTCGGGTTTCAACAAGCGGCATGCGTATCATCGATAAGAAGGGCATCGATGCCGTTTTGGCGGATCTGCGCGCGCGGGGCGTAACGGTTTAAGGAGGTAAGGCATCATGGCGAAGGCTGCACGTGAAAAGATTCGGCTGATCTCCAGCGCCGGAACCGGTCACTTCTATACGACGACCAAGAACAAGCGCAATCAGCCGGGCAAGATGGAGATCAAGAAATACGACCCCGTCGTGCGCAAGCATGTGATGTACAAGGAAGGGAAGATCAAGTAAGTTCAGCTCGCCCGTCGAACCTGGCGCGAAAAAGCCCGCGGACTGCGGGCATTTTCATCCTTGTCTCCGATTCGATTCGCCGGGGCTGCCTCCGCCTCTTCTGAGCGGAGTCAAGAGCTGTCGCTTGCTCAGACCGCAGGCTGCAGCGAGTAGCCCCGCAACCGGCGCGCGAAGCTCTCGAGGGCCTGAATCCCCGTCGCCTCCGCCTGCTGACACCATTCCTGAAGTGCCTTGAGCAGAGCCTCCTGGCTCGGGGCGGAACGCTCCCAGAGCTCACGCAGCCTTTCGCGAAACTGATAGACCGTCTGCAGCTTCTGGCTCTGGGCTAGCACCTGCTCCAGCCGCCGACGCGCCGCTGCGTCCAGGCGGGAACCCTCGACGAGCAACAGCTGCCGGGTCCGACGGACCAGGCGTCCGCAATGCTGATCGCTGTGACAGATCTCGGCCCGCGTGACGGGCGTCAGGACCTCCTGCGCATACCGGGCGAAGACGTGCATCCGGCCCACAATGACAGCCCGCAGGGTGTCCATGTCGACAATGCGCTTGCCCTCGACCACATGCGGCTCCGGGGCGACCTTCTTCACCTTGGCGAGCCCGAGGAAGCCCAGGAGCCGGATATACAGCCATCCGATATCGAGCTCCCACCACTTGGACGACAGGCGGGCCGAGCTTGGGAAGGCATGGTGATTGTTGTGCAGCTCCTCGCCCCCGACGAGGATGCCCCAGGGGGCGATGTTGGCAGACGCGTCAGGGGTCTCGAAGCTCCGGTAGCCCCAATAATGGCCCACCCCGTTGATCACTCCGGCGGCGAAGAATGGAATCCAGAGCATCTGCACGGCCCACACCGTGATGCCGTAGACGCCAAACAGGAGGACATCAAGCACCAACATGAGCCCGACGCCCTGCCAGCGGAGTCGGCTGTAAATCCTCCGCTCGACCCAATCGTCCGGCGTCCCGTGGCCATAGCGCTCGAGGGTTTCCCAGTCGCCCGCCGCCTGGCCATACAGCTCCGAACCTTCCGTGAGCACCTTACGCAGACCCAGGATCTGGGGGCTGTGGGGATCCTCGGGCGTCTCGCAACGGGCATGGTGGCGCCGGTGCACGGCCACCCACTCACGGGTCACCATACCCGTCGTTAGCCAGAGCCAGAAACGGAAGAAATGGCTGACCGCCGGGTGCAGATCAAGGGCGCGGTGAGCCTGCGAGCGATGCAGGAAGACCGTCACCGACACGATCGTGATGTGGGTCAGCAGCACGGTGGCTGCCGTCACCTGCCACAGGGACGGCTCCAGGACTCCATAGAAACTCATCAGCGGCTCCTCAAAAGCTGGCCTGAGGCCAGAACGACAGGACCGGTCGTCCTGCCGTCGGCTTTCATCAGTTTGGGGGAAGCAGAGGTCGAAAGGCTCGCATCCCGGCGTTCGGGCAGCCGCTCCGTCGGCTTCATACGCGCGTCAATATAATCGACTGGGCGCGCGTTGGAAAGTACCACAAGGAACCCCATCAACCGTCCTCCTACGGAGGACCTTCCAATTGAAGGTTGCCGACGGTGTCGCACCAGGCGGTCCAGGCGCCCTCCAGCCAGGTTGTGGCAAAGGGGTCGACGACGACAGCCGGACCGATGACGCGGGCGTCAGCCCCCATCTGCTCGCGCATTAGGACAGGGACCGGATCACCCCAGCCAAAGACCAGGGTGTGCTCAGGCCGGGGGCCGCCAGCGCGGAAATGCCGTGCGGGCAAGGCACGCAGGTCGGGCTCGGCGGTGACCCGCGCCCTCAGGTTGACCAGCTCCACCGGCAGATCCAGACGGTGTCCGTAACGTGCGAGGTGAAGCCGGTGGAAGTCTTCCGCGGTCCGATCCAGACCTCGCCAGGCCAGGTTGAGGGTGGCGGACTGACCAAGATAGCGCAGATCCAGGGACAGCTCGGTACGCATCTGCGAAGGAGACAGTCCCTCCCGTGTCAACGCGTTCAGTCCTTCCTCCGCCAACTCCCTGAGGCGCACCTCCGCCTCGGCATCGGTGCGCGCGGAGAGCTTCCCAAGCCAGGTACGGGTCAGGAGCCGGCCTGGGGGAGTGGCGAGCATGCCCAGGGCCGACAGGACACCCGCATGCACGGGGACCATGGCGCGGCGCATCCCCAGGGCCTCGGCAAGCGCGCACACGTGTAAGCCTCCCGCCCCCCCGAACGAGGTCAGCGCATGCCCCCTCGGATCGATGCCTCGCTGAATGGAGATGACCCGCAAGGCGCGGGCCATGTTCTCGTTGGCCACGCGAACGATCCCGAGGGCCGCCTCCTCGGGGGTCAACCCCATGGCAGATCCGAGGCCCCCGACGGCCGCCCGCGCGGCGGCGAGATCCAGGGTCATACGCCCGCCGAGGAAGGCGTTCGGCCGCAGCCTGCCGAGCACCAGGTTCGCATCCGTGACGGTCGGCGCTGTACCGCCCTTGCCGTAGCAGGCGGGACCCGGGGCGGCACCGGCGGATTCGGGGCCCACCAGAAGCAGCCCGCCCGCATCCAGCCGCGCGATTGACCCGCCGCCGGCACCGATCGTGTGCATGTCCACCATGGGCACCGCGACCGGGTAGCCCGCGATGCGGCCAGATGTGGTAATTCGCGGCTTCCCTTCCACCAGGGCCACATCGGTCGAGGTGCCGCCCATGTCGAATGTGAGGAGCCTGTCCTGGCCCGCCAACCGGCCGAGGAAGGCCGCGCCCGCGAGCCCGCCGGCGGGACCGGACAGCAGCAGACGCACGGCGAGCCGGGCCGTTTGCTCCGCCGCAACCGCCTCGCCGCTCGACTGCATGACCGCTAGCCGGACACCGGGCAACCGTTGGCACAGGCGGCCGATATAGTCAGCCACCAGCGGTCCCACCCAGGCATTCAGCCAGGTGGCAATACCACGCTCGTACTCGCCCGTAACCGGAAGGACCTCCGATGACCGGGAGACAAAGATTTCGTCGGGCACCGCCTCCGCAAGGGCGCGCTCCGCTCCGTCGTCCAGGTAGGAGAAGAGCAGGTTGACGGCCAC
>JARRNE010000028.1:0-14913 GCA_037385305.1 Chromatiaceae bacterium
GGTGAGCTCGAGATAGCCGCGGCCAAGCGTGCGGCCGTCGGCTGAGAGAGCGCGGACTGCCCCCTCCCAGTACACGGCGCCCACGCTGCCCCGCGCGTCGTTCTCCTGGTCATCCATCAGTGGGCTTAGATGTATCGCGACATCGCCCACGCGCACCGACCACTCCACCGGATAGCTGATGCCGGTACCTGGAGACGTCCAGGAGCGGCCCGGGACGAATCGGACCTCCGCGGGAGCCAGGGAACGGGTCTTCCCTTCCCTTGTCCGCAAGGTCCCGCCGCTCCAGAGCGATGTGCCGTCCGGTCGGCGCATCCGAAATGCCATGAGCGCACCGCCGTCGGCCAAATTGATGCCGATCCAGTCCCAGCCGACAGCACGCGGGTCCAGCATCTCGCTCGACCACTCATGGTCGAGCCAGGCGCGGCCTCTCACCCGCTTCTCCCTGCCCGCCCGGGCCACGCTGCCGCTCACATCCAACTGGGGCAGGCTGTAGTAGTAGCTGGCGGCGCGCGGGTCCGGTCCTTTCTGACTGAACCCGTCGCGGCCGTTGAGCAGCGGCGGCTGCGTTCGCCGGAAGCTCAGCTCGAGCGCGAAATCAGGGCTTCGAACCTGAGCCCGATAGGTGCCTCCCTCCTGCCGTAGCGACCAATCGCCGATCCAAACCCGCACAGCCCCTGCCTCCGCCTGGGCGAGGCCGAAACCCTCGCGCGCCGCCCGCTCGTCGTGCAGCAGATGGCCGACCACCGGGTCCGACAGGCCCGCGTGGGCGAAGAGCAGCTGCTTTGGCGCGAACGCGCTCGGGTTGTCGTCCGCCGCCGCGATGCGGCTGCGAAAGAAGGTAACCTGGAACCCGCGCTCCAACCCGGCGTCGTCCCGCAGCCAACCAGTGACATACCACCACTCGGTGCGATAGGCCGGGTGGCTGCCCTCGTCCGCGGGGAACCGCAAGGCATAGCCCGGTATCACCTCGGCAAAGGGTCCCGCGCGCGCTGGAAAGACACCCATCAGCGGCGCGGCGGCGAGCAAACGGAGACACGTGCGCCGATTCACCAATCCTCCTTCACCGCCCGCACCACGTCATCCCCCATGGCCTCGCGCCCGCTCCAGACGGAGGTCAAGGCGGCGGTTGCGACGAGGATCCCGGCCAGCCCCGCGAGTGGTCCCCAGGGGGCGTGCAGATCCATGCTCCAGTGAAACGACTGGCGGTTGACGACGCCGATGAGCACCAGGGCGATGATCCAGCCTGCTGCGAGTCCGGCGACGGTGCCCGCGGCCCCGAGGGCGGCGCCTTCGAGGGCGAGCATGCCGCCGATCTCGGACCGGGTCATGCCCAGGTGGCGCAGCATCCCGAACTCGGCCCGGCGCGCCAGCACCCTCACGCTGGCTGCGGCGCTGATACCGAGGAGTCCGATCAGCACGGCGACCGCCTCCAGCGCATAGGTGACCGCAAAGGTGCGGTCGAAGACCGAGAGGGAGGCGGCGCGGATCTCCCCGGGTGCGGCCAAGTCGAAGCTGGCCTGCTGCGGCAGCCTGGCCCGCAGGCGGGCGGCCACCGCGTCGAGGTCGGCGCCGGGCGCGAGCCAGAGGGAGGCGCCGCCCGCGTTGCGGTCGCCCGTCAAGGCGCGATAGCGATCAAGGTCCATAGCCAGAGCAGTTCACCCGCCCGCCCGGACGGCAGGGGCTTTGCGATCAGGGTTACCGGCGGGGCGTCGGCGCGAAGGAGCAGCTCCCGATATCGGGTGAAGTCTGCCCGGGCGATGCCCGGGGTCCGGGCGATGGTCCGCTGCTCGGCCGGACTGAAGAAGCCGGCCTCGTCAGCCTGGCCCGCCCGCAGATAGAGGTCCGCGGGCAGCATGCGGCCGAGCCAGGCATCGAGCGAGTCCCGGAAGGACGTCACCATGATGGCCATGGCCACCATAAGACTGACGCTCACCAGCACACCGGCCACGGAGACGGTCGCCTGGCCCGCCGTGCCTCGCAGATGGGCGGCGGCCGCCTGGAGCCAGGCGGCCCCCCCGCGGGGCAAGCGGGCGAAGGAGAAGCGCACGGCAGTGGGCATCCAGGCGACGGCGCCCAACAGGAAGCAGGCGATTGCGAAGTAGCCGGCGAGTGGCAGACCGTCGATGGGCGGCAACAGGAGCGCGCCGCCGGCCACGGCCATGAGGGCCGTTCCCGGGGCACGCCCGCGCAGGCGCCGGAGGGGTTCTTCTTCGTCACCGGACTTCAGTGCCCGGGCCGGGGCCACCCGCCCCGCCTCCCGCGCCGGCAGCCAGGTCCCGGCGAGGGCCACCGCGAGCCCCAGCCCAAAGAACAGGACCCATTCCCATCCCGCGACCTGCAGGGTCGGCTCCAGGCCCGCAAAGTAGCCTGCGCCCAGGTCGCTTCCGATCCGCTTCAGCGCCAGCAGACTCAGGGCGTAGCCGAGGGCGAGGCCGATGGCGGACCCGAGGGCCCCAATCACGGCCCCCTCGGCGAGGGCGGCGGCCAGCTGCCCGCGGGCGCTGAGGCCAAGCGCCCGCAGCAGAGCGATCTGCCGACGGCGCCGAACGACGGCCAGCGCCTGGGTGGAGAAGACGAGAAAGGCGCCCGTGAAGAGCGCCACCAGCGCCAGCGCCGTCAGATTGGCCCGGTACGCTCGGGACAGACCGATTGCCTCCTGTGCCTCAACCTCCGGCGTGGTTACCTGAACCCCGGGAGGCAGCAGCGCCGCAACCGCACGGCGCATCTGCTCCGGGTTGACACCGGGGATGAGCCGCAGATCGATGCGGGTCAGACGCCCGAGCAACCCGAGCTTCCACTGGGCGGTGCCGATGTCCGTGATGCCGATGCGCTGGGGAAAGGCGCCGGCGGGCAGGAGGCCCCGAACGGTCAGCGGAACCGGGTCGATACCGACCTGCACGCGGATGCGGTCGCCGGGCTGAACCTGCAGGTGCCGCGCCGCGGACGGGCTGAGATCCACCGTATCCCCGGCGAACAGCTCCATGCGGGCCCGGCTCGCAGGCAGGGCCGCCAGCGGCTGCATCCGTGCCGCCTTCAGTATGTCGATCCCCTGGAGCATCAAGGTCTCGGTCCGCCCCGGGAGTCGGGCGCGGACCTCCACGACGGGGCTGGCGACCGCAACGCCGGGAACCCGGGCGATGCGGGGGTAGAGCCTCTCGTCAAATCCGGACGCCGGACCCTGCACCGTCAGATCGGCGGCACCGAACAGGCGGCGGGCGGCGGAGGCCATGTCCTGAGCCGCGCTCCGGTTGATGAGATGGATGGCAAAGCCGAGCGCCACCCCGAGGGCGATGGCCAACAGGGACAGCGCCACCCGGGCCGGCGCCTCGCGCATGGGACCGAGGACCGTGGCGCGGACCAAGAGCCACCAAGCGGGCGTCACAGGGTCTCCCTCGCCCCCAGCCCCGCCCGGGTGAGCTGCAGCACCCGGTCGGCGGTCGCCGCTGCCCCTGGCGAATGGGTCACCAGCACGCCGGCGGCACCGTCCCGCTTCAGCTGCTCCCGCAGCACCGCCAGCACCTGCCCTGCGCTCTCGGGGTCCAGGTTGCCGGTAGGCTCGTCCGCCAGCACCAGAAGCGGCCGGTGGACCAGCGCACGGGCGACGGCGACCCGCTGCATCTCCCCCTCTGAAAGCTCGCGCGGAAAGCGTTGTCCCTTGTCGCCGATGCCCACGGCAGCCAACAGATCAGCCACGCGCCGGTCGTCGCTCAGGCCATTGAGCGCCAGTGGCAGCGCCACGTTCTGCTCCACGGTCAGATGGGGCAGCAAGAGAAAGGCCTGGAACACAAAGCCGAGCTTCCGGCGCCGGAGCCGAGTCCGCGAGACCTCGTCCAGGCCGCTCAGCTCGTCGCCGTCCAGCAGGATGCGACCCTGATCGGGGACATCGAGTCCGGCGATCAGGTTCAGCAGGGTGGACTTGCCGACTCCGGACTCGCCCATGATCGCCACATAGTCCCCGGCGGCGAGCGTCAGGTCGACGCCGGCGAACAGGGCCTGGCTGCCGCGGTAGCCTTTGGTGAGATCCTCGACCGCGAGCACTGGCCTGGAGGCTGAGCGGAGGGGCTCGCCGGCAGGCAGCGGCGCCCGTGCGATCCCTGCGACCCCTCCCGGTCCCCCACCAGTGGGCGGAATCCTCACCGCTCCGCCCGGACCCTGCGCAAGGAGGCCAATTGATCCTTGCTTCGGGCGGCGGCCGGCTTCGGATTGGCGTAATACCAGGCAGCGTCCACGTTGGTATCGCAGTCACCGATCCGCACCGGCTTGGCCATGCTTTCGTTCCTCCGGCGTGGCGAACGACCCTGAGGGTGCCCATCGACTCCCCGGGGCCTTGTCTCCGCCAAGGTGGGGGTCAACCGCTGCGCTCAACAGACCCGCCGCGGCTTTCTCCGGCCCGGCGCGCTCGGGCGGATGCCCGCGAGCGCAAAAGCGAACAGGATCCGGATAGAATCTCCCTCACCCTCCACCAGCGGCGTCGAGGAATCCAATGGTAGGTGTGCTCATTGGCCTGTTGCTGCTTGTCGCACCCGCGGCTGTCCCGGCGGGCGACGTCGAGGCACAGGTGCCGGACGCCCTGAAGGTCTGGATACCTTGGGTGCTCGAGGGCAAGGACAAGCGTGCCTGCCCCCTTGCGGCACACGGCGGCGAGCGGCTGTGTGCCTGGCCGGGGCGCCTGGACCTGGATCTCACCGCCGCGGGCGGGCTGTTTGCCCAACAATGGCGAGTCTATGGCGAGAGGTGGGTGCCCCTCCCGGGAGGCCGGGACAGCTGGCCTCAGGACGTGCACATCGCCGGCCAGACCGCGGCGGTCGTAGAGCACGACGGCAGGCCGGCGCTGAAGCTGGGACCCGGCGACTACGCTCTGACCGGCCGTTTCGTCTGGTCCAAGGTGCCCGACGGCCTCGCAGTCCCGCCGGGAGGTACCCTTTCCCCGCCGCGATCAGGACGGGCGGCTGTGGCTGAATGAAGGCGCAGGACAGGGTCCGCAGGCGGCGGATGACACCCTGAGCCTGGACGTGTACCGCCGGGTGGAGGACGACACGCCCCTGCGGGTGATCACCCGCCTGGAGCTGGACGTGACGGGCCGCGCGCGGGAGGTTCGCCTGGGTCCCGTCTTACTCCCCGGCGGCATCCCCCTCAGGGTGGCAAGCCCCCTGCCCGCCCGGCTCGGGCCGGACGGCTCCCTGCGTCTGCAGGTCCGGGCCGGCCGCTGGGTCGTGGAGGTTACGGGGCATCACCCCCACCCCGTCGATCGGCTCGCGCTTGGCCCGCGCGCCGCACCCTGGCCGAAACAGGAGGCATGGGTCTTCGCCGCCCACCCCGAGCTGCGGCAAGTGGAGATTGCCGGGGCGCAGCCGCTCGATCCCCGCCAGACCCGGCTGCCGCCCGCCTGGGCTCGACTGCCGGCCTATCTGCTGCGCCCCGGCGAGACACTGGAGCTCGAGCAACTCGGGCGCGGCGATGCGCAGCCCGCACCCGACCGGCTCAGCCTCGACCGGGACCTCTGGCTCGACTTTGCCGGGACAGGCTATACGGTGCGTGATCGGATCAACGGCACCCTGAGTCGCAGCTGGCGGCTGGAGGCCGGCAAGGCGCTCACCCTCGGGCAGGTCCTGGTGGACGGCGAGCCCCGCTTCATTACCCGCCTGGGGGACTCGCCCCGGCGGGGCGTGGAGGTTCGGCAGGGGCGGCTCCAGCTGGTCGCGGACGGCCGCATCGAGGGGAATATCCGCCGGGTGCCTGCCTCAGGGTGGGCGCTGGACATGCGATCGCTGCAGACAAGGCTGCATCTGCCGCCCGGGTGGGACCTGCTGGCAGTGGGCGGGGCGGACAACCTGCCCGCCACCTGGCTCAATCGCTGGACCCTGATGGACCTGTTCCTGGTGCTCATCACCGCCCTGGCGGGAGGCCGGCTCTGGGGCTGGGGCTGGGGCCTGCTGATGCTTTCCGCCCTGACTCTCACCTGGCAGGCGCCGGGAGCGCCGCGCTTCGTCTGGCTCAACCTCCTGGCCGCGATCGCCCTGCTCCGCCTGTTGCCCACAGAGCCGACGCGGGCCGCGATGGCACGCCTGCGGCGACTTCTGGTGCTCTACTACCGGGGAAGCCTGGTCGTGCTCGCCCTGATCGCACTGCCCTTTCTGGCGGACCAGGCGCGCACCGCCATCTATCCCCAGCTGGAACGGCCGCAGACCCAAGTCACGGCGACGCGTGCCAAGGCCGTTCCCAGCCCGGGCGTGAGCCTCATGCAGGATGCCGCCAAGGGCCTGTCCGTGCCCAAGTCCGGAATCGTGCGAAAGGCCGAACGGCCGGTCGGCTCCGCCCCGCCCCCCCTCCCGGTGGTGGACCCCAATGCGCGCGTGCAAACCGGACCCGGCGTGCCGAGCTGGCACTGGGCCCGGGTGGAGCTGAGCTGGAACGGGCCTCTGCCCCGGGATCATGCAGTGCGGCTCTGGCTGGTCTCGCCCCGCGAGAAGCTGGTCATCGCCGTGCTGAGCATCGTCCTTGTACTGGCCCTCGGGCTCAAGGTCTCGGGCCTGTCCTTCCGGCTCCCGAAGCGGACACCTGCCGCCGTCCTGGCCCTTCTGGCCATTGGACTCGCAGGCCTCCCCGCGCCGTCCCCCGCCCAGGAATTCCCAACCCCCGAGCTGCTCCAGTCCCTCAAGGCTCGGCTGCTGGAGCCCGCCGACTGCCTGCCCGCCTGTGCCGGAATCCCCCTCATGGTCCTGGAGACTCACGCGGACCGGCTGCGGATCCGGCTGACAGTCAACGCCGCGGAGGCCGTCGCCATCCCCATCCCCATCCCCGCGAACAGCGGGTCTTGGGTGCCCACCGAGGTCCGACTGGAGGACAAGCCGCTGGACCAGCTACGCCGCTCCGCCGACGGAACCTATTTGGTTCCCCTGCCCCCGGGCAGCTGGCGCCTTGTCCTCACAGGCCCCTTGCCCTCTCGGACCCACGTGGGGATCCCGCTTCCCCTGCGGCCCCATCGGGTGGAGACGGCCGGGGACGGCTGGCGCGTGGAGGGGATTGACGAGAACGGCCGCCCAGCCGCCCAGCTCAGACTCCTGCGCCTGGGCCAGCCCACGAGCAAGAGCGAACGGCTGAGGCCCGCGGAGCTGCCGCCCCTGCTGCGTGTCCGGCGCACCCTGCACCTTGGGGTGGACTGGCGGATCGAGACGCAGGTCATTCGGATATCGCCGGCTGATCCGCCGATCCTCACGGAGGTGCCCCTGCTCCCCGGTGAGCAGGTCTTGACGGAGGGCGAACGGGTCAAGGACGGGCGGCTGCTGGTCAGCCTGGCCCCGGGGAAGCGGGAGACCCGCTGGGAATCCAGCCTGCAGCCGGTGGCTGCCCTCACCCTCGAAGCCCCTGCGGACGACCGCCTGAGCGAGGAGTGGCGGGTAGAGGTCAGCCCACTGTGGCACCTGCGTGCCACCGGCATCCCCGTGATCCACCACGGGGGGCAGCTGGACCGCTGGCTCCCCACCTGGCGACCCTGGCCCGGGGAGCAGGTCCGCCTCACGCTTTCCCGCCCCGCGGGCGTGCCGGGGCCTACGATGACCGTGGACCAGAGCACCTATCGGGTCACCCCGGGGAGGAGGCGGACCGAGGCCGCCCTGCAGCTCGTCCTGCGCAGCAGTCAGGGGGGCGAGCATCGAATCGACCTCCCCGCAGGTGCCGAGCTTCAGCAGGTGAGCATCGACGGGACCGAGCGGCCCCTTCGGCTCGAAGACGGCGCCCTCACCCTCCCGTTGGTCCCGGGAAGCCAGCGGTTCCGCATCCAGTGGCGGCAGCCGGGGCCCCTGACCACGCTATACTCGCCGCCTGCGCCGAGCTTGGGGGTGCCGAGCGTCAATGCGTCGGTGCAGCTCCTGCTGGGCACGGACCGCTGGGTCCTCTTTACCGGCGGTCCCCGGCTCGGGCCGGCGGTGCTCTTCTGGGGGTTGATCCTCGTCCTGGTGCCCATTGCCTGGGCTCTGGGCCGTAGCCGTCTGACCCCACTCAAGGCCGGGGACTGGCTGCTGCTGGGCATCGGGCTCACTCAGGCGGGGGTCTGGGTCGGCCCGCTGATCGTCGGCTGGTTGTTCGCCCTCGGGCTGCGAGGACGCGCGGCGGAGATGGACCGGCCATGGCGTTTCAACCTCATGCAGGTTGGGCTCGTTCTCCTGACCTTGCTGGCCCTGGGCGCCCTCTTCGATGCCGTCCAGCAGGGACTGCTGGGATCGCCCCAGATGCAGATTGCAGGCAACGGGTCCTCGCCCTCGCAGCTCAACTGGTACCAGGACCGCACCGGTGCTGAGCTGCCCCGCCCATGGGTCCTCTCCGTACCCATTCTCGTGTACCGGGGTCTGATGCTGGCCTGGGCCTTGTGGCTCGCCTTCCGGCTCCTCGCATGGCTGCGCTGGGGCTGGGGGCAGCTCTCCACGCCGGTGCTTTGGCGGGAGGCCAAGCTCAAGCTACCCTCCGGCGGCAGGAGCTCCAAGCCGGCGGGCACGGCCTGAAGTGGTCGCAGGGGTGAGATCCGAAGCGCCTCGCCGGTGGGCCTCCTCCCAGCCTCACATCGGAAACAACCCGTTACGACCCAGGGCCCTTCCGACATACGGACTTAACATCCCTCGTGCATGCTGCAGGCGATACCCGATGCCTGGAGAACCCATCGCCACGACATGGAAAGACCATATCTACCGCAAGCGCGAGGAGCTCGCGGCCTAATGCAACAGTGCGGAGATTCTGAGACCGTTTCTGGTAGATCCGCTCCACGGATCCCGTAGGAGCGAGCTTGCTCGCGATCAGCCAACGCGCCGTTCTCGCGTAGATCCTCTGCGGGGACCCGTGCCCCAAGATGGCGGGCAGCGCTACGAAAGGTCCGCACAGCGGGCCCTGCAAAGGCTGGCCCAGTGACTTCTGCCGGCGTGCACAAGGGAAGCACTGTTCTATTCGGCGACTGGCTGAGCGTGTGCAATGGAGCCAGCGCATTGCAAAACCATAGGCGTGGGAAAACGGGATTGATCAGTGCTTCCCTGGCCATGAGTCCCCTGCTCGAGGCGCAAGGGCTCGTGAAGGTATTCCCGGGCGTGCGGGCCGTGGATGGGATAAGCTTCTCCGTCCGGCGGGGCCAGTGCTTCGGCCTGCTGGGGCCCAACGGCGCTGGCAAGACGACCACCCTCGAGATGCTCGAGGGGATCTCCGTCCCGACCGCCGGGCGGATCCTTTACCAGGGCCGAGTCCCCGACGCCGGCTTCCGCCAGGAGATCGGCATCCAGTTTCAGACCACGGCCCTGCAGGACTTCCAGACGGTGCGGGAATCCCTCGACATGTTCGCCAGCCTGTACCGGCGCACCGCGGACCGGGAGGAAGTGGTGGCGATGTGCAACCTCGGCGAGATCCTCGACCGGGACACCCGCAAGCTCTCCGGTGGCCAGCGTCAGCGCCTGCTCCTGGCCATCGCCTTGGTGAACGACCCGCAGCTGATCTTCCTGGACGAGCCCACCACGGGCCTGGATCCCCAGGCGCGGCGAAACTTCTGGCGCCTGATCCAGACGGTGCAGGGAAGGGACAAGACACTGGTGCTGACGACCCACTACATGGAAGAGGCGCAGCAGCTGTGCGACGAGATCGTGATCGTGGACGGCGGTCGGATTATCGCCCAGGGAACGCCGGGGGCCCTGGTGGACGAGCACTTTCCGGCGGCAATGGTCCGCCTCCCGCTCGGCGCATGGCCCGCGGGCAAGCCGGTTCCGGCAGGGGGCGAGCTCCGCAACGGCACCATCGAGATCTTCACCGACCTGGTGCCGCCGACCCTGATGGAGCTGGAGCGGGCGGGGGCCGACATCAACGAGCTGCGGGTGGAGACACCCAATCTGGAGGACGTCTTCCTCAAGCTCACCGGCCACGAGCTGCGGAACTGAGCAGTGTGGCGCCGTATCCTCGCAATCCTGTGGGCGCGCAACCGGGAGTTCTATCGCGACCGCGCGGGGCTCGGCTGGAATATCGTGATGCCCCTGCTCATGGTGGTGGGGTTCGCATTCATCTTCCGTGCTGGACCGGAGGACCTCCTCAAGGTGGGCGTGCTGAGACCGCGTACCGGCCATGGCGTCAGCGCCACCCGAGAGAATGTGGGTCGCTGCCACCATGGCCGTTTCCCTGACCGCGGCCGAGGGGCCGAGGGGCATTCGGAGCGCGCTGCGCGCGACTGTCGCGGTAGAGACGTCGCAGACGCGCGCTCCCCCTTCCTCGCCGTCCAGCACGTCCAATTCATCCCGGTCGCGGATCTCAAATCAGCCGTCGCCAAGGTCGAGCGTCACCAGCTGGATCTGCTGATCGACCTGCGGGGCGAGCCCCGCTACTGGATCAACCTGCACTCGGCGAAGGGCTACCTGGCCGAGAAGCTGCTCAAGGCCGCCTACGGGGACACCAGCTCCCTGCCCAAGCGCCAGACGGTGACCGGCCGGGCGCTGCGCTATGTGGACTGGGTGCTCCCGGGCGTGCTTGCCATGAACATCATGTTCAGCAGCCTGTGGGGCGTGGGCTGGGTGATTGTACGCTACCGCAAGAACGGAGTGCTCCGACGGCTGCGGGCCACGCCCCTGAGCGCCTTCGAGTTCCTGACCGCCCAGGTGATCTCTCGCCTCACGGTCGTGCTGGCTGCCTCTGCGCTCGTCTATGCGGGCGCCGACCTGCTGTTGGACTTCGTCATGCGGGGCTCCTACCTCGCCCTCTTTCTCATCTACCTGGCCGGCGCCCTCTGCCTGGTGAGCCTCGGGCTCGTCATCGCCTCGCGGCTGCGCTCAGAGGAGCTGGCGGACGGCGTGCTCAACCTGATCGCCTGGCCCATGACGCTGCTCTCCGGCGTCTGGTTCTCCATGGAAGGCGCGAGCCCCGCCGCCCAGATGCTGTCCCGGTTCCTTCCGCTCACCTACCTGGTGGACGCGGCGCGGCGGGTCATGATCGACGGGGCCGGGATCGCCCAGGTCCTGCCGGACATTGCCCTGCTCGCGGCCATGGGCCTCGGGCTGCTCCTGGTCGCGGCCCGCCTCTTTCGGTGGGAGTGATCGGACCCTTTTCTTTCCGCTGACCCCAGGAGCAAACCGATGCGAACCCTCACCGCCCTCACCCTTGGATCAAGCGTACTATTCGGCGCCACCGCCGTCACGGCCGCGCCCGAAACCTATGTCTTGGACAACAACCACACCTTTCCGCGCTTGTCCTACAGCCACTTCGGTTATTCGACCCAGCTGAGTCGCTTCAACAAGACTACCGGCATCATCGTCCTCGACCGGGCCGCTCGCACCGGCTCCGTGAACGTGACCATCGACACCACATCCGTGGACACGGGCTCCCCCCTCTTCGACCAGCACATCCAGGAAGCAGACTTCCTCGGCACCGGCAGGTATCCGACCGCCAGCTTCAAGTCCACCGAGATGCGGTTCAAGGGCGACACACCGGTGGCCGTCATCGGGGATCTGACCCTCAAGGGCATCACGAGACCGGTCACTCTGACGATCGAGTCCTTCAAGTGCATGCCCCATCCGATCCTGAAGAAGGACGCCTGCGGGGCCAACGCCACCGCCAAGGTCCGGCGGACCGCCTTCGACATGGGAAAATACGCCCCCTATGTAGGAGACGAGGTGACCCTGTCGATCGCGGTGGAGGCGATCAAGCAGTAACGTCGCACGCCTGCCAGACGCAACCGGGCGCGGAGCGGGTTTGGGACTCACCCGCCTGCCCCGTCTCTGCGGCAATTGCGCTGGAGGGGGGCTCGCTTCTCACCAGGCGCACTTCAGAAACACAAGGTTGCCGCCGCGACGCATGTCCTTGCAGCTGCGCCGCCGGCGCCCCGACTGGAGGCGAGTGCAAAGTGATCGGCGCCTGGCATGTCGAGCAGGGCCAGTACGGCGCGGTGGACCGGGCCGGGGTGCACGCGTTGTTCGCTTACGCCCCCGGCCACATGACGGAAGGGAGCTGGCAGGTGGCGCTACATACGGACGACCGGGCCAGTCACGAGCAAGCCCAGGCATTCGGCGAGATCTTTTCCGGTCAGGCTGGTGGCCACCTGGCAGCCTTTGGCCCCGTAATCGGTGAGGTGTTGGGCGTGAAGGCAGTGCCGATCGAGTACCATGCCGAGGGCAACAAGCGCAGCGTATGGATCGACACGGTCACGGAGGCCAAGTAGCTTATGGAGAAACGAGGGCGGGAGCGGTCAATGCCAGCCGGCACCCTGGATTCACCGACCCAGGAAGCCATCCAGCGGGTCTACGAGCTGATGGACCCGCCGTTGTGGCTGGTTACCGCCTCCCACGAAGGGCAGCGCGGTGGCTTCGTGGCCACGTTTGTCGTCCGCGCTTCGATCGTCCCCGGCCTGCCCCGCATGTTGATCGGGGTCGCCAAGCAGCACAACACCTGGCGCCTCATCGAAGAAAGCGGGCGCTTCGCCCTGCACCTGCTCTATACGGATCAGCTGAACCTGATCTGGCGCTTCGGGCTTCACAGCGGGAATGAACGGGACAAGTTTGACCACCTGCCGGCCAGTCGCACCCCCGGCGGCAGTCCCCTCATCGCCGAGGCCCTCGCCTGGCTCGACTGCAGGGTGGAAGAGCGAATGGGTTCGGGTGATCGCACCGTTTATCTCGCCGCCGTCGAGAACGGAGCGGCCAACGGCTCCGCCCGGCCGCTCACCGCAGGTCAGCTCTATGCAAACGCCCCGGCGGCCCGACGGCAGCTGCTCGATGCCCTGTACGCGAGGGACGCGGAAGTCGACCGAGAGGCGATTCTCGCCTGGCGGACCGCCCGAACTCCCGCTTAGCCGTGCGCTCCGCCACCGGCCCAGCAAAGACGAAACCCCAGCCATGCGCATCCAGCTTCCAGACCACAAGACCCGGATCGTCGCCACCATCGGGCCGGCGTCGGAGGACCCCGGGACCCTGCGGCGCATGATCCACGCGGGCATGACTGTTGCCAGACTCAACTTCTCCCACGGGGACCAGGCCTATCACCGGGAGCTCATCGGACGCATCCGCACGGCATCCGAGGCCGTTGGCAGCCGCGTCGCACTCCTGGGGGACCTCCCCGGCCCCAAGATGCGGGTCGGCGAGCTGGCCAATGAACCCGTGGAGCTGGAGCGCGACGCCGCCCTCACCCTCACCACGGAGGACATCGTCGGGCAGAAAGAGCGCATCGGCGTGAGCTTCGGCGGCCTGCCCGGCGCGGTGCAACCCGGCGATCTGCTCTACCTGAACGATGGCTACATCATGCTCCGGGTGACCGAGGTGGCCGGGACAGAGGTCCACTGCAAGGTCCTGGTCGGCGGCGAGCTGCGCTCCCGCAAGGGGTTGAATCTGCCAGGGATCGACCTTGGGATCTCCGCCTTTACCGCCGCCGACCGGGGATGGCTGGCCTTCGCGGCCGCGAACGGCCTGGACGCCGTCAGCCAATCCTTCGTCGCCGGCCCCGAGGACATCACGGCCGTGCGCGAGGCCGCCCGCGAGATCGGATACGCTCCTTTCATCATCGCCAAGATCGAGCGCGCAGGCGCCCTCGACAACCTGGACGCCATCCTGAATGCCGCCGACGGGATCATGGTGGCACGCGGTGACCTGGGGGTCGAGATCCCGATCGAACGCATCGCGGTCGTGCAAAAATGCATCGTGGCGAAGGCCAACCGGGCTGGAAAGCCGGTGATCACGGCGACCCAGATGCTGGAATCCATGGTCGAGCATCGGCGCCCGACCCGCGCAGAGGCCACGGACGTCGCCAACGCCATCCTGGACGGGACCGACTGTGTGATGCTCTCCGCCGAATCGGCCATGGGGCGCTTCCCCTTGGAGGCGGTCCGGATGCTCGCCGGCATCGCGGGGGAGGCGGAGCCCCAACGTCCGCGGCGCCCGTTCGCCGATCTAATTGGCGACACGGCGAATCCCAAGGCAGTCGATCTCATCGCCGAGAGTGTCTACCACACGAGCGCACGGGTCGGACACCATGGAGTAATGGTCCCCACGCGCAGCGGGGCCACCGCCCGCAACATCGCGCGCTTCCGGCTTCCGGTTTGGGTCATCGCCCTCAGTCCGAGCGAGGCGACCTGCCAGGCCCTGCAGCTCTCCTACGGCACCCACGCCGTTCGGGTGGACGAAGACCGGGCCGACTGGGGCACCTTCGCGCGCCGCTGGCTCGCTGACCAAGGGGTCTTTCGGGGATTGGTGCTCCTGACGCAAGGCCCGTCAGCGCAAAACCCATGCGGCAACCACCGCATGGAGATCGTCGAGCTCGAGCCCGAGCATCAGCCCCCATGCAGCTGACCCCAGTGAGGTTCCCGACCCGACAATGGACGAGCGCGTGTATCACGTGAGCCTTCCTGACGGGCGGCGGGTTGCCTGCTCGGAGTACGGCGATCCCGCCGGTCGCCCGGTGGTCTACTGTCACGGTTTCCCGAGCTCACGGCACGAAGCCCTTTTGCTGCATGACAACGCGGTCGCCGAGGGCGCCCGGGTCATAGCCATAGACCGCCCCGGCTACGGCGACTCGGACTACCAGCCCGGCCGCGCGATCCTGGACTGGCCGGCAGACGTCGCTGCCGTCGCCGACCAGCTCGAGCTGGAGCGCTTTTCCGTTATCGGCGTCTCCGGTGGCGGCCCCTACGCGCTCGCTTGCGCCGCGCGCCTCCCGGAGCGCCTTTCGGCCTGCGCCCTCGTTTGTGCCCTGGGCCCCATTTACCTCGACGAGCTGCTCGCGACCATGCATTGGGCGCCACGCAGCCAATTGACCATCGCGAGGAACACGCCCAGTCTGTCCCACATCGTCTTCGGCGCACTAACCGCCGGCATCCTCGCCTACTGGCCGGAAACCGTTGAGAATTTCCGTGTGCTATCGGCGCAGAAGTCGACCGCCGGGAGCTTGAAAAAGACCCCATTCGGCGCATTCTCA